>JAFWOB010000153.1 GCA_017510065.1 Parasporobacterium sp. | reverse complement strand
CAAAGAACCGTCCCCCTGTCATCCTCTGTCATCTAGATATTGACATCAAAATGTGTATTACATTAACATTATAAATGTAAAACGTAAACACATTTTAAAGGAAAGGTAAAAGACATGAAAAAGAAATTAGCATTACTTTTAGCTTTGGTATTAGCATTATCTACACTTTTTGCGATACCGACCTTTGCAGTAGGTGTACCTTATATGGTACTTGTTTTTGGATGCGGTGATGAAGGCTTATCAGTCAGAAGCAATCCAGATCCTAACTCCGAGAAAATGGGCGCATTCCCGGATGACAACCATTTACAGATCAAGCAGATTTCTGACAATGGCTGGGGATACATCAGTCAGGCCGGAGTGGAAGGCTGGGTCAACCTTCAGTGGACAAAGGTTATGGATACCTGTTCAGTAGACAGGCCGGCATCATATATCTCTCCCACACAATACAAAGTAGTCGGAACCGGAGGAGAAGGGCTTGAACTCAGAGTTTCTCCGAAAGTAGCTGCTTCTACATGGGGACCTGTTCCGAATGGAACGGTTGTTTCCGTGCAGGGTATCAGCGGGGAATGGGCATTTACATCCTACAATGGTCATGAAGGATGGCTGAATATGCAACACCTTCAGGTAAACATTATCCAATGTGACTATAATGTAAGTGTTTATGAAACAGGCAGTGAAGGCCTTGCACTTAAGGCGGACGCAAATGTTAATGCTGCACGTCTGGCCATGATCCCGGAAGAAACACCTCTTCACATTGACAGCTACACACCAAGCGGCTGGGGACATACAACATACAACGGTCAGAATGGCTGGATCGCTCTTAGATATACCAAGGTCAATGGGAATATTTCACCTTTAATCCCATCATATGGTTTTGTCAACCCAACATTCTATAAAGTAGTTGGCAACACAGAAGATAACAGCCTTGAATTAAGAACAGATCCAACCGTTGAATCAAGCAGTTTTGGTCTTGTTCCTGAAGATACAGTCGTTTATGTTGAAGCGTTCATAAACGGATGGGCATACTTCTCATACAATGGACATAAAGGCTGGGGTCACTCATCTCATCTTGTTGAAACAAATGTTCAGGTTAAGGTCCATGGAACTGGAACCGAGGGACTTGCACTTAAGGCAGCGGCAGACGGCGGTTCACAGAGATACGCAATGATTCCTGAAGGAACAACTCTTGAAATTGACAAGGTTTCTTATGGATGGGGCCACACAAAATACGAAGGACAGGAAGGTTGGGTTGCAGTAAGATATACCGAACTTGTAAGCAAAGCAGAAGTCGTTGCACCTGCAAAGGGTTTCATGAATGAAAAGGCATATATTGTTGTGAATGCCGACGACGGACTTGCACATAGAATGGCACAGGATGGAGAGAACATCTTACTGGATATGATCCCGGAAGGAACAGAGATCAAGGTTACAGCAATTGAAAACAACTGGGCATATACAATTATCGATGGACAGCCGGGTTGGGTATTAAGCACATATCTTAAGGAAAAATAAAAAGGGTACAGAAGGGGCCGCCGCATTCATGCGGCGGCCCCTTTGGATCGGATTGTTGTTTTTCGTGTCCACGAATTGATCTTATCGAAAGAACGTGAAAATTCCATCTAAAACAGTTTCAATGATCTCGTTTTCCCTCTTCTGCTTTTTTTCGAATTCTTCATCTATAACGGGCTCGGGTTCCTGTTCTTTCTGATCCTGTTCTTCCAGATTCGGATCATTCTTTTCAATGTGACTCATATTTACATACCTCTTGTATTTCGATATTATTTACTCATTTATTTCGTTTGATGGGGCATTTTCCTGTTTATTTTTGCTCAGCAGGTAATTCACGTACGACTGAAGTGCGTCGTGATACTGTTTATCAAGATACTCCGAGTACAGTCTGACTGCAATCTGTTCATCCGGTCCCAGTTTGTCAAATCCTTCCACATTGATCGGACTTGCTCCTGCACCTGAAACAGTCAGCTGATTAGGATCCAGATATTCAGCGATATACGCATGATTATCTATGACCTGCAGTGTCACGATCGCAAGTCCGCTGAGAGCACGATTACCTGCAGTATTGTTGTTCGGATCAATTCCCGTTTGTTCCGTATAAGTATAACGCCACATGTCCTGACCGTTTTCCAGATGAGCAGATTCACCGGCCAATTCCGCAAAATCGCCAAGAGCATTCAGAGTAAGCGGAACCGGATCACTGTAAACATCGGTTATGACTTCTCTGAAATAGGAAACAAAATCTGCGCTTTCGGCTGCGATCTCATAAACAGCGCCGATGACCGTTCCTTTGTCGGTTCCATAGAGTTTCGTTATGATCTGAGCGTCTTCTATATTATGATTCTCGCCGGTCATGGAGATCACCTGATACTGCTTCCCGTTTGACAGGGTTATCATATCCTGCTGAAAATCTTCTGTAATGGCAATATGGCCGGCTTCATATTGAGATCTGATCTTTATGGCAGCTTCATTCAGATCCGTTCCAAAGGGAAGATCAGGCAACATATTCGGCCGGTTGCGTTTAAACTCATATGATGGTGCATCAGCTTCCGTAAGCGGATAATCTTCAGTAACCCCGGGTTCTTCTTCCGCCGGCGTAAACCCTTCTGCCACCGGTGTTTCTTCCGGAATGGGTTCTTCTGCCATAACAGAGGAAACAGACATAGATGTCATTAATATGAGTGCCAGTAACAGAGCGATGTTTTTTTTCATGATGATGCCTCCTTTTTATGAAAATATTTGTTTTGTAATACTAGCATAAAACAGGCTGCTAAACATTGAATCAAAAATGTCAACTGTTATCGAAAACGGAGTTCACAACGTTTTCTAAAAAACGGTGCTTTAGAGAAGGCTTGTTTTAGAAAAAAACATGATTTCTAAATAAGCACTGCTTTTTTGCGTATTGTTTTAGAAAAATACATAAATAGACAACTCATCCGTTCTCTTTTCTAAAAACAATCTTCAAAAAAGCAGCATGTTTTAGAAAAATACAATATTTCTAAAAAACAAACTGTATTTACGGCTTATTTTTAGAAAACAGGCCGGCAGCATGATAGAAAAATACAGGAACAGAAAAAGCAGAGTATGAGTATACTCGAAAAGGTGTAATTAATATAACCGATGAAGAAATCGCCCTATTCCTGCGGTGCGGCCTACACTGTATCCGGTTTTCTGATAAAAAGAGCAATGATACCTGCAATCGCGCAGATCACAGCCACGCCGGCCAAAACGACAATATATGCTCCGGAATTGGTCATGCCGCCGGCCATCAGGCTGGATTGCACTGCCTGGACCAGCTTCGTTCCGAAGGATGCGATCAGGAGGTTCATTGTTATGATCGGCAGGTTCTGGGCGTAATAGCGTGAACCGTAAAACGTATTGACAAAAGCGGACTGGCTTGGCGGAACACCGCCAAAGGAAAGACCGGCAAGAATGTAAGAAATGATCAGGATCAGCTGACTGCCGGTCGCCATGGCGAGGATGATGGCGCCAATGGAAATGATAAACAACCCGCAAATAATAAGCAGTGTTGCCTTGTATCCGATCTTGTCGAAGAGACCGCCGAAAATGATCCGTCCGATGCCGTTGAAGATAGAGATCAGACCGACGATAATGGCAAGAAGGCTGGCGTTGTTATTCAGAACAGGAACTGCAGCGGTTGCGATAGGCGTCCCCAGGAATACGATCCCAAGGCCGGCAATTGACGTCAGGATCGCCCAGGCAAACATCAGCCAGAAACTTGCTTTTTTTATCATCTGTGAAGGAGTCGCATCCTCGAAAGTAGATGCGGCACGTTTGCCGTTTTTATCCTTTTTTGAAGCCGGCGCTACAAAATCAAGCCCCGGTTTCTTCAGGATCAAGGCCCCGAGCAGGAGGAAAATAAAGCAGCCTATACCGAATGCAAGGAAACAGATGTGCCAGGGGATCCCTCCTTTTCCGTCCATCTGATCCACATTGGACGCATATAAAAGGCCCATCAGGAAAGCGCTGATGCCGAATCCCATGAGCAAAACACCGGAGATCAGTCCCTGTTTATCCGGAAACCATCCGGAAACAGCACTTAGAACCGCATTATATGCAAGGCCGGCACCAAGGCCGGCAAGCAGGCCGAATCCCAGAAAAACGAAAATGACAGAACCGGTCGTGTTGCCGATCAGACCTGTAATGAGAAAACCGCAGATCATCAGGATCGCAGAGAACGCCAGGTTCAGCTTTATACTGAGACCTCTTTTCTGCATCTGTCCGCCGAAAAATCCCCCCAGGCAGAAAAACACTATGACAATAGTGGAAGTCCAGGTCAGGACATCCTGACTCCAGAAGTTCACCAACGGTTTTGATAAGGTGGACCAGGCATAGATCAGTCCTGCAAACAGCAGCACCAGAACGCCCATAATTGCATAAACAGCACGAGGCAAAGTCTTATTCATGGATTCCTTCCTTCGGTGTTTCCGTTCCCCTGTATTCCAGGCAGAGCATGGTCAGATCATCGAACTGCTCTGCCTCCTGAACAAAGCTGTCCACTGCAGCATGAACCAATGAAAGCATTTCCTGAGGGCTGCCATCCGGTTTGGTGTTCAGGGCATCCAGCATCCTTCCCGTACCAAAAAGTGTTTCTTTGCTGTCGGTGGCTTCGGGTACGCCGTCAGTGTACAGGAACAGCTTATCTCCTTTTTCCAGCTGCAATTCATATTCCGTATAACGGATATTGTCCATACCCCCGAGAACAAAGCCGTGTTTATCCCTGAACAGTATAAACGAACCGCCGTTCCGGCAGATCGCAGGGTATTCATGTCCCGCATTGGCACAAACGATCTTTCCTGTGCTGATCTCCAGGATGCCCAGCCAGACCGTAACGAACATTTCCATCGTATTGTTGGCGCAGATCGCGTCATTTGCCTTGGTAAGAATGTCTTTGGCGCTCCTTCCCGGTATCGCAACGCTCTGAATGACTGCTTTGGAGTTCATCATAAAGAGTGCTGCGGGGACGCCCTTCCCGCTCACGTCGGCGATCACCAGACACAAATGATCGTCGTCGATCAGGAAGAAATCATAGAAATCACCGCCAACCTCTTTTGCAGCATTCATGGAGGCATAGATATCGAACTCATGATGATCCGGGAACGGAGGGAACACATTCGGCAGTGTGCTTGACTGGATCTGTTTTGCTGTGTTCAATTCTGTGCTGATGCGTTCCTTTTCTTTTTCTTCCTGGTGTTTTCTCTCCATCTCTGCCATTTTCCGACGGATATACAGACGTATAAAGAGCGTCAGGAGAGCGGCTATGATCAGACCGCTGAGAATGTAGAACCAGGTTTGTTCGTAATAGGCTTTTTCCTTATTGATCTGGAAAGCAACTGTGTTTGTGATCCGTCCCAGTGTATCCTTCACTTCCATGATAAAATGATAGGTGCCACCGGAAAGGTTCATATATTCGATCGGCGTCAGCTCATCGCGGCTGACTACCGTCGGTTGGGTATCAAAGCCCTCCAGCCAATATGAAATCTGCGGATCAGACAGAGAATAATTAAATACATAGGCGCAGATCATCACCCTGAGCGCATCGGAGGGGATATAGTAGTTGCCGTCTTCGTCAGGATATGTCCGTTTGCCATCCAGGTAGATGTATGGGACAGCAACTTTCAGGTTGCTGAAGTTATCATCAGAGTTTTCAATATTGATCTTTGCTACGCCAGTGCTTCCGGACAGGTACAGATCGCCGCCTTCCGTCAGTTCACTGTATGAATTGGCCGTGGCAGTGCAGGGCAGTCCGTTCTGGACATTATAGCGCATAGGATTCATTCCCTCTTCATTTGAGAGCAGTTCTTCCACCGGAAGGATATAAACACCGTCGCTGTTGATCACCCATGCCTCACCTTGGCTGTTTAAGTAAATATCGAAATTGTTGGAATACGGGAAATTGGTCAGAGTGGTCACCTGGAAATCCGGTGTCATATAGGCCAGTGAATTGCTGGTGACGATCCAGAAGACCTGATGATCCAGATCACGCTTGATCCGCATGACGACTTCCGAAGTAAGGCCGTCTTCCAATCCGATATGACTTACCTCGTCATCACGGATAATATAGATGCCGCCGCCGTCCGTACCGAGGATCATTTCATCGGTAAAACCGTTTTCCACCGTCAGGACTTCCGTGTTGGCAATGCCCATATCCTCGCCGTAACCGGCAACTACAACGCCGTCTTTGATCAGATTTACCCCTCCTGTGTTGGCCACCATCACTGATCCGTCCCCGCGTTCGCATACTACACGGACATGGTCGGAAAACAGCCCGTCTTCCGGGGTATAAACCAGAACTTCTCCATGATCATAACACAGAAGACCGAGTTTGCGCCAGGCAGCGATCCAGAGCCGGTTTTTACTGTCCCGGATAATGGAACGGATGCGGACGCCGCGCAAAAGATCCAGCAGGTTATCCGATTCCAGGTCTTTACCGGAAACGGTTGATGCCCGTGTGAGAGGGACGTTTTCTACAACTCCGTAATTATCAAGGACCGTAAGTCCGGAATCCGTTGCGATGAAAATCTGATTGCCATAGGTACACGTGGAGTTGACCACAGTTTCCGGAAGATTCCAGTGTTCATAAAGATCAGAAAAATGATTGGCCACGATCTCCATGACGCCCTGCCGCGTAGATGTAAACCACAAATTTCCTTCATAATCCGTCATGATATGGCCGACAGAGTTATTCATGGGAACGTTGTCCAAAAAGCGAAATCCCTGATCGTCTATACAGCCGATCCCGTTCCCTGCGCAGACCCATATCTGGCCGTCGATATATTCAAAGCGCTCCACATAGGTCAGCGGTGCGACATTCTTTACTCCCAGCGATCTGAAATTGTGCTGCAGATTGCCATAATAGACATTACTTTCTTCCGTACCCAGATACAGGTAACCGGGTTTTCGGGGATCGGGCAGAATACCGACGATTCCTTTCACACGACAGTCATCGCAGCTGAGATAGTCGATCACTTTGCCGTCCTGCAGGGTAAAAAGATCTCCTAATTGGGTCACCCCATAGATCAGCCCATCGTTTCCTATCCGCAGATCGCGGATATATTCTTCTGCAATACGGCTGTCGTCAAAATTGGTCAGGTTCATTTCAGGATCGATCATCGTGATGCCGGAAGTTGTCGCAATGTAGATCACACCATGCTCATCTTCGGTGATCGCGCGGATGTTGGCAGCTGCGATCCGGTTCAGCTTATCCCACTTTTGCAGCTGATCCCGATCCATCACGATCACACCGGAATCATTGGTCCCGATCCACAGCCTATCCTTACTGTCTACATATAAGGTGGTCACGCTGGGAATGCCCAGGCTGGAATCCATACGCTCGAAGGTGTTGCCATCGTAACGGATCAGGCCGCTGTAACTGCCGATCCAGATAAAGCCATCCTCGGTCTGGGCAATGGCGTTTGCTTCTGAGGTAGGAAGACCATTTCGATTGTTGTACAATATCGGCAGATAACCATTCAACGGACTGGAAGGATCGACGGAAAGACTTGTGTTTTGGGTGCCGCAGCTGTTCATCGCCGGGACATTAGCTGCAGAATAGGCCTGGCTCACCGGCAGAACCAGAAGAATGAGCAGTATGCAAATAAGCGTCTTGCAGATCATTTGTCGCAAGCAATTGATCATGGAAAAAACCTCTTCGAAACATCAGAACCAAAACATGATTATTGAAAGTCAAGTACATATAAAACATATATACTATACCATATCGCCTGAAAGCACAAAAGAAGCAGGTTGAAAATCCTTGAAAAGTAAAAGAAATGACATTTGGCAACAGGATATGATAAAATAAATATGCTGCCTGTTATCGGAAATGGTTTTGCGATGAACAGGCGGCATATCGTCGCAAACAGAGTTGATTCGCTGCCGTACCTGAACAGGCAGCAGACAGGGGTGTTTTATGGCAGATTATGCGAAATTACTGGAGCCGCTGCAGGTAGGAAATAAAGTATATAAAAACCGTATGGTTTCTGCGCCGATCTATTGCGGTACTTTTATCAATATCCCGGATCTGGGCGATGTCCTCCAGAAAGCCATGAGGGAAAGAGCAAGGGGTGGCGCAGCCTCAGTAACCATCGGGGAGACGCCGGTGGATTTTGTGGGAGCTTCCAGAGAACCTTTCCCGCCGATCGATTATACGGATCTTAATGATCCTTCCATGCCGAAGTTCAAAGATATGATCTCTTATATGAAGGCTCAGGGGGCTGTGGCTCTGATCGAGCTTTCCCACTGCGGGGAATCCGTGGAGAAGATCCCGGGCGTGGAATACGGGATCGGTCCTATGGGTTATACAAGGCCTGACGGAATGCAAGTATATGCCATGGATGAGGAACGTATGCAGATGGTCATCGAACATTTTGTCCAGGCAGCGAAATGGTTCAGAGAAGCCGGCATTGACGGCGTCATGATCCATACCGGCCATGGCTGGCTCCTTCATCAGTTCCTGTCCTCCAGGACAAACCACCGTAACGATGAATACGGCGGATCCCTGGAAAACAGGGCCCGTTTTCCGCTGATGCTCCTGAAGGCTGTGAGGGAAGCCATGGGAAAAGATTTTGTCATTGAGATCCGTGTATCCGGTGAGGAATGCATGGGCGAGGAAGGTATGCATGTGGATGAGACTGCGGCTTTCTGTAAAATGGCGGAGCCTTATATCGACCTGATCAATGTATCTGTGGGAACTTACCGCAACCCGATCCTTTCAGGTGAATTTTCCTCCATGTTCCAGGAGAAAGGCCTGAACCGCAGGGAGGCAAAAGTCATCAAAGAGGCAGTTTCGATCCCGGTTTCCGTAGTGGGCGGCATTACCAGTCCGGAAGTGGCACAGGAACTTATCGCAGGCGGGTATTGTGATCTTGTGGCTCTGGGGCGAGTCCTGACAGCAGATCCGGAATATCCGAATAAGGTGGCAGCCGGCAGGGCAGATGATATAGCAGAGTGCATCCGGTGTTTCCGCTGTTTCCAGGGGCCGTTGGAAGGTGTGGAGCTGACTGTGGAGAAAATGTTCGGATGTTCTGTTAATCCATCGGCTTTCTGTATCGATCGTGATTTTCTGGAAAGAAAACCAGGTGCTCCGAAAAAGGTCCTGGTGGTGGGCGGCGGCGTTGCCGGCATGACGGCAGCTATTACAGCCTGTGACCGTGGACATGATGTCACTTTAGTGGAATCTTCAGACAAACTGGGCGGACTGCTGTTCTTCACAGACAATGATCACTACAAGGAAGGTTTAAAGAGATTCCGGGATCTGCTGATCCGCCGGGTGCAGGAACGTCCGATCACCCTGAAGCTCAATACGAAGGCTACGCCGGAAATGATCGCCGGTTCCGATGCGGATCATATCATCATCGCGGTCGGATCCTGTCCGGTCACCCCTGCTGTGGAGGGCGTGGAACATGCGGTACAGGCATTGGATGTATACAGGGACAAATCGATTGTCGGACAAAATGTCATTATTTTAGGCGGCGGTCTGGTAGGCTGCGAAACAGCCATTGATCTGGCGCAGGACGGCAAGGATGTGACCATTGTGATCCGAAAGGATGAAAAGGCGCTTGCCAAGGGCTCTTATCCGATGCACCGGGTAGGTCTGATGGATGAGATGCGAAAGCTGGTCAGGATCCGCACCGGATTACAGGTGACAAAGATCCAAAAAGACGGTATCACCGCGCAGGATGCAGAAGGCAAAGAAGTATTGTTAAAGGCTGATACCGTTGTACTGGCCATGGGAATGAAAGCGCGGAAGGATGCGGCAGAAACTCTCAAGTCTGCGGCGAAGGTCCCCTGCGACCTGGTGGGTGACTGCGTGGAGGCTGCGAAAGTCTATGATGCAGGCCGGCAGGCCTGGATGGCCGCATGGGTGCTGTAAAAGATATGCGGTGAGTTTATTATGGGAGGGATGTTATGACAAAAGAACAGGTGCTTCAATCCATTACCACTCCGCTTACTGCCCCGACGATTCCCGAAGGCAGATATCATTTCCGCAACAGGGAATACGTTTATATTGTTTATGAAACAGATCCGGATATGCTGCGGGAAGTGGTACCGGAACCGCTGGAACTTTCCGGTCCTCCATTGGTTCGCTTTGAGATCATGAAAATGACAGAAACCACCGGACTGGGACCGTATTGTGAATGCGGACAGGTGATACCGGTCACTTTCCAGGGAGAGCGGGGCGACTATCTGCATATGATGTTTCTGGATCATTTTGCGGCAACCGCTGCCGGAAGAGAGCGTTCCGGATATCCGAAGAAACTGGGTTTCCCAAAACTGTTCGTGGATGACGATACCCTGATAGGAACCTGTGAGATCGGAAACAGCAGGCAGAGGGTTGCAACGGCAACCATGACATACAAAACGGTCCCGCTTGATCCTGGGGAGGCCAGAAAACAGCTGGGAGATCCCTATTTTATGCTGAAACTGCACAGGAACTACGATAAAAAACTCAGAGTTGCTGAGATCATCAGATGCCAGACAACGGAAATTGAGATCCTGGAAGCCTACACCGGAAGAGCCAGGCTGGAACTGTTTCAGCATGTATATGCACCTATGGCGGACCTTCCGGTAAAAAAGATCGTTTCCTGCTCCCATATGATCGCCAATGTCTATCTGGATCCGGGCAGGAAGGTTTATGATTATCTGGAAGACAGATGATGTAAAATGACTTGTTACCATTATGAGAAATCCTTGAGAGATCAAGGATTTCTTACTTTTATTTAAAATGGAGAAACTTTGGTTTCTCAATGATCATAGAGGTTGGCAAAACCCCAAAAATCCGATATTATAAAGGTGCAATACTAACAGATATCTGAATTTGAGGCAGATCTTTACGGGCTTGTCAGATACATTCATTGGAGAGGGGGATTTCCATTGAGCAGACTTTCTATTACCAGCCTTAACCAGGTGGAGGCTGTATTGGACGGTATCTATAAATACATGGACCGTCATATGACTTTTAACCCGAAAGACACCTGTCCCATCGATATTTCCGCGGCTTTTCTGAAGCTGTATATGACACAGAGCTGCGGAAAATGCACGCCCTGCCGGGTAGGTCTCAGGCAGCTGAGTTTTTTGCTGGAAAAGGTGTTGAATAATGAAGCAACCCTGGATGACCTGGATAAGATCGAGCATCTGGCAAGACACATCTCGATTTCCGCAGACTGCGCGATCGGCTCAGAAGCCGCCAAAATGATCCTGAAGGGCGTCACGGGATTTCGGGATGAATATGTATCTCATATCGAAAAGGGCATCTGCCTTGCAGAACGGACGGAAAGCATTCCGTGTATGGCTGCCTGCCCGGCCCATATCAACATTCCGGGGTATGTTGCTCTGGTCGGAGAAGGCCGGTATGCAGACGCGGTGAAGCTGATCATTCACGACAATCCGCTGCCTGCTGTCTGCGCCTTGATCTGCGAGCATCCCTGCGAGAGCCGCTGCCGCAGGACTCTTCTGGATGCGCCTATCAATATCAGAGGCCTGAAACGTATGGCCATCGATCATATGCAGGACATTCCATCCAAGAAACTGTCGGCATCCACCGGCAAGAAGATCGCCGTGGTAGGCGGAGGCCCTTCCGGTCTTACGGTGGCATATTATCTTCAGCTGATGGGTCATCAGGTTACGATCTACGAAAAACATAAACAACTGGGCGGTATGCTGATCTACGGCATCCCGGCTTATCGTCTGCCGCGCAAATACCTGCAGGGAGACATTAATCAGATCCTGGGGCTTGGCATTGAAACCAGGCTGAACACGGAAGTGGGTTCCGGCGACCTGACCATTGAGAATCTGCGCAAACAGTATGATGCTGTCTATGTTTCCATCGGCGCTCATCAGGCCAAAAAGATGGGAATCGAGGGAGAGGACAGCGAGGGCGTGATCTCTGCCGTCGATTATCTGGGAAAATTGGGCGATAACGAATTCGTAGACTTCTCCGGCAGGAAAGTGCTGGTCGTAGGCGGCGGCAATGTAGCCATGGACTGCGCCCGGTCAGCGGTACGCTGCGGAGCGGAATCTGTTACGATCGTATACCGCAGAAGACGCGAAGATATGACTGCCCTGGAAGAAGAGATCGAAGGTGCCATTGCCGAGGGCGTTAACCTGCTGACACTGCATGCTCCGGTAAAGGTGGAAGTAAAAGACGGCAAAGCTGCCGCTCTCTGGGCGAAACCCAATATGGCCGGAAAGATCGCAGGAGGAACCCGTATGAAACCGGTGCCTACAGGCGCTCAGGACATACGGATCGACTGCGATGTGATCATCAAAGCCATTGGTCAGGAAATGGATCCGAAACCATTCGCGGAATCAGATATTCCACTGTCCCATGGCTTGATCAGTGCTTCCGACTGGACAACGATTGAAAGTTACCCCGGCGTATTTGCCGGAGGCGACTGCGTCACCGGGCCTAAAACCGCTATTATGGCTATCGGTGCCGGCAAAGTCGCCGCTGCCAATATTGATGAATATCTCGGATTCCATCATGTGATCGAGCAGGAGGTATCGATCCCGGAGGTCGTTTTAAAAGACCGCGAATACTGTGCACGGACCGATATGACGGAACGTGCGCCTTCTGAGAGACGCAACGATTTCAAACTGGTTGAGATCGGCATGACGGAAAAAGAGGCTTGCCAGGAAGCCGGCAGGTGTCTGCGGTGTGATCACTTCAACTGCGGAATTATCAAAGGAGGTAGATCAGAATGGTAAATATCAGGATCAACGGACAGCCCTATGCTGTCGAAGAGAATACATCGATACTGGATGCTGCCGCACAGGCCGGGATCCGTATCCCGACTCTCTGTTATATGAAAGATCTGAATAAGATCGGTGCCTGCCGGGTCTGCCTTGTGGAGATCGAAGGCCGGGATCAGCTTTTCGCCGCCTGCGATAATGTCTGTACAGAAGGTCTTTCCATCATTACCAACAGCGCCCGGGTCATGGATGCCAGGCGGATCAACCTGGAGCTTTTGCTTTCCCAACACAGGACAGACTGCCCCAGCTGCGCCCGCAATGAGACCTGCCGCTTAAGGCAGATCGCTGCAGAGCTGGATATCCGCAACCTGGAGCAGTACCAGCAGGATTACAAGGTGAAACCCTGGAGTCAGGCTGTCCCCATTATCCGTGACGAGAGCAAATGCATCCGCTGCTATCGCTGCGTTGCGGAATGTGAAAAAGTGCAGACCTGTAACGTATGGGATATGGTAGGATCCGGTTCCCATACCTCCGTAGGCGTTGCCGGATATGAGCGGATCGAGGATTCCAACTGCGTCTTCTGCGGCCAGTGCGTGACCCATTGTCCTACCGGGGCTTTATCGGTCAGAAGAGATCTGGACAAAGTCATCGGGTATAAAGGGGTTTTAAATGACCCCACAAAAGTGACGGTGATCCAGGTGGCACCCGCTGTCAGAAGCGCCTGGGGAGAGGAGTTCGGATTGGACGGTTCCTTTGCCACCGAGAAACGTCTGGCGGCAGCTCTTCACAAACTTGGCTTCGATTATGTTTTCGATACCAATTTCTCCGCTGACCTGACGATCATGGAGGAGGGTACTGAATTTCTGCACCGGATGCAGCATAAGGAAGATTACAAGTGGCCTATGTTCACCAGCTGCTGTCCGGGTTGGGTCAGGTTTTTAAAGAAACAGTACCCGGATATGCAGCAGCAGCTCTCCACTGCGAAATCGCCGCAGCAGATGTTCGGCGCCATTACAAAATCCTACTTTGCGCAGCGGATCGGCGTAGCGCCGGAAGACATCGTCTGCATTTCCGTGATGCCTTGCTCCGCGAAAAAAGCAGAACTGGAGATCCCCAATATCAACGATGCCAAAGAGGGCGTGAAGGATGTGGATATCTCTCTGACTACCAGGGAACTGTGTGACATCATGAAAGTCTATCAGATCGACATCAACGCCCTGGAGGAAGAAGAGTTTGACTCTCCGCTGGGTACCGGCACCGGCGCAGCCGTGATCTTCGGATCCACCGGCGGTGTCATGGAAGCAGCCCTTCGGACCTGCTATTATGTCATGACCGGCAATAATCCGGATGCGGATGAAACCTTTAAGGCAGTCCGGGCAGCAGGCTCAGATAAACCCTGGGTGGAGGCCGAATATGACGTTGCCGGAACAAAAGTCCGGGCAGCTGTTGTCAACAGTCTGGGACATACCAGGCAGCTCATCGAAGCATTGCGCCGCGGAGAAGCCGAGTATGACTTTGTGGAAGTCATGGCCTGCCCAGGCGGCTGTGTAGGCGGCGGTGGTCAGCCTATCCATTTCAACGAAGAGCATGCCTGTGACCGAGCGCAGATCATCTATGATTATGACAGGGCCAATGTGCTCCGGTTCTCCCACGAAAACCCGGATGTACAGGCTCTTTACAAAGAATTCCTGAAAGAGCCCTGCGGGGAACTGTCCCATCATCTGCTCCATACAGAGCACACCGGTTGGGAGGCATAAGACAAGCTGAACACCGGAACAGCATAAGGGTAAACTTAACATTCAGAAAGGATCCGCAGTCTGTCAGAACTGCGGATCCTTTTTTATAAGATGCTGCATATGCTGTCCTTTAAGCTATATTTTAAGTTTTCATGCTATCATCAATAAGCCGGCTGGCGTATGGAGAAACGCTTATGATACGATCATCTTGGACAGACAGTAATTTCTATCATATTTCAGAAAGATTTCAGTATACAATTCGCGGAGAGATCTGTCTGAAGGAGAAAATTGACAGAGAGATTCTTCAGGATGCGGTCAATCTTGCTTTTCGCAGGTTCCCTTATTTCTGTGCCAGGGTCCTGTTTCACAGCGATGAATTTATCGTTGTACCTAACCTCCTGCCGAATACAGTCATATCTACTGATAAACCGGTTGTTCTGGGATCGGAAGAGGTCAATTACCATCTGGTTGTGATAACCTGTTTTGAAGATCAGATCGTTTTTCATGTTTCGCATTGTATAACAGACGGAGCAGGAAGAAGCCCTTTTACAAAAACGGTCCTTTATTATTATCTTGCAAAAAAATACGCATTGAAATTAGATACAGAAGGGATCTGTCTGGCAGGAGATGCCATGTTCCCGGATGAATGCGGTGAACCGATCTCTATCAGAAAACTCATGAAAGAAACTCCTGTTTGTCAGTATTCGATCGGAGAGGCTTATAAACTGACCGATGGATGCCGGGTATGGAACAGGGAAAGACGTGAATATCGGTTTCATATTGATGAGCAGAAATGTATGAAAATCTGCCGGGAACTGAATGCAACGCCCAGCGCTTTACTGTCGGTACTGCTCGCAAGAGCCTGTTGGAAGCAGAATCCGCATATTCACAAAAATATAGTCCACAATCTATGCCTTGATATGCGAAAAAGCCTGCATAATGAACATAGTCATTTACTGCTTCTGGCCAGTATTCCGCTGATTTTTTCTCCCTCGATGCAGCACTTTTCCATAAAGGAATTATGCAATGAGGCAAAGCGTCTCATTAATGAACAGAAACAGGAACAGCATGTTCGTTATCTTTGTAAAAAAAATATCCTTGAATATGATAAGATCCGGAGAATAAAAGACCTGAAAATGCGGGAATCTGTTGTGCAGGCGCATATACACGGAAGAGAAGGATTTCTTTCATCAACGTTTATTCTCAGTTATATGGGAAGGAATCATATGGGCAGTCTCGCTCCGTATATCAAATCTATGTATACTGCGGTAGATGCAGTTCCTGATGACGGAGCTATTATCGAGGTTACATCCGTCAACGGAAGATTTTTCTTTACCTGGACACAGGATTTTACAGAAGAATGTTTTGTCAGTTTTTTCCTGGAAGAGCTAAAACTGATCGGCTTATCAGCAGATGAGTTTTGTGATCGCCCGGTGCTGACTGCAAAAATAAAATTGCCTGACACCATCGATTCATAAACAGTTTCCAGTATTTTTTGCATTTTTATACCACTTATATTATCATATACATATGTTGCTTTCACAACCGGTTGATTTTTGGCGCTGAAAAGTCAAGCTATACTACGACGGATATGCTGTTTGGAATCGGATATACTATGTTTGGAGGACACAATGGAAAAAAAAGAAGACCGCCGTATTACGATGACCAAGCGAATGCTGAAGGATTCCCTGATCGAGATCCTGAAAGTCAAGGACATCTATCATGTATCGGTCAGGGAGCTCTGCGATAAGGCAGATGTGAACCGGACGACCTTCTATAAATACTATGGAAATCAGTTTGAACTGCTGACGGATATGGAAAAAGACATGCTGGATTATCTGTCCCAGACAGTCAAGAAAAATGAGGAGGATCAGGAAAAGATCGTTTCTTCCGCCTGCGCATATCTGGAAAAAAACCTTGAATTTGCCAGGATGATCTTCAACAATAATGTGGATCCGGATTTTGCACGCAAACTGTTTGCACTGGAAAGCGTGAAGGCAAGTACGCTGAAAAAATATTATGACAGTAAAAATGAAACGGAACTGGAATATAT
>JAFWOB010000152.1 GCA_017510065.1 Parasporobacterium sp. | reverse complement strand
TGATACATCTCCCATATGTTTTTTCAGGGTATCCTTGATACTCTGTTTGTCATGCGATTTTCAAGGTGCTTGTTTATGTAAAACGCATTTCTGCGAACTGACTGATTTTACTGTTGACTTTTAATAGTTAGTCTCAAATATGGAAAAACTTCAATTTGAGAACACCCCGCGTTCTCAAATCCTGCGAATGGCAGAATTGAGAACTGCACAGATTCTTGCAAGCAAAGTTCTCGCAAGCATCATCCTCACAAAAGAAACGGCCGGGTCCTGAAGACCACGGCCGTTTCCGGTCATCTGAATTATGCTTTGCTTTTTATTTCTGGGAAGCAGCAAATTCCTCAAATGTCATCGGGCTTCCGGTTTCCAGCATGCCGTTGTACAGCATATCTGCCGGGAAGGATTCGAAATCACCTGCC
This sequence comes from Parasporobacterium sp., assembly GCA_017510065.1. Classification (GTDB taxonomy): domain Bacteria; phylum Bacillota; class Clostridia; order Lachnospirales; family Lachnospiraceae; genus RGIG5612. The sequence continues at coordinate 33,724 of JAFWOB010000152.1, read as the reverse complement.
TGGACCAGAGGCATGAATTCATTTTCGACAATGTCAAGCGTCATCTGCGCATTGTTTGCCTGTTCATTCAGCAGCCATTCATGAATATACTCGACAAAAGCTGCATACAGTTCATCGTCTGCTGCCGGAGCTGCCGCCGGTGCTGCCGGTGCTTCTCCTTCTGCCGGAGGTGCCGGGGACTCGCCTTCCGGAGCCTGTTCTTCCGGTGACTCTCCTTCTGCCGGAGGTGCCGGGGACTCACCTTCCGGAGCCTGTCCTTCCGGTGACTCGCCTTCTGCCGGAGGTGCCGGTGCTTCTGCGGACTCACCTTCCGGAGCCGGAGATTCGCCTTCCGGAGACTCACCTTCCGGAGATTCGCCTTCTGGTGACTCACCGCCGCCGGGGCCGCCGCCTGATCCCGGGCCCTGGACAAAGATGAATGCTTTGCCGTATTCACCCGGTTCAACGGTCTCTTCCGACGGAGTGATCAGAATGCTGCCATCCTCAAGTTCGGTGACCGTACCATATACATGAGAACCTTCCGCAACTTTCAGATAGGTCACCAGGGAAGCTACCTGCGGATACCATACGCCGTCTACATAAACATCGATCGTTGACAGGCCATTATTGTTGATCATGTTCAGCACCTGTCCAAGCAGATAATATTCTGCCGTGGAGAACTTGGTGAACTGGATCGCAACTGCTGCATCCTTATCTTCAGTCACAGCGCCTTCTGCATCCAGGAATACATACTCGATATCCTCAAGTCCTTCATAGTAACCACCGATGTTTGCGTGATTTGCATTGGCTTCATCGATCGCAGCGATCACATCATCCACCGGTCTGCCGTTCAGCCAGATACCATGGACATGAGAAGCCAGGGCAATATCACCTTTCAGGGTTGCGCTGACATCAATATTGACGGTCAGGGCATCGGATGCCTGTTTGTAATAGCCGGTTGCATTGTATAAATCGCCCTCATAAAGATTGTTCTTGAAATTAACGGTAACCTGGTTGCCGCCGGTAGATTTCTCATAGTATGCTACTGTGCCTTCATCGGTCGGATTTTCAACAACTGCATAACCGGATGCATCATCGGTATCGGATGTGTAATAGGTCTTCGCCGGGTCCACCTTGGTGTCGGTCGTGAACACATAAGCAACCGCATCTGCATATGCATCCTTCGGGAATCCGGCTTCTTCTGTCAGATAAGTTCCAAACGGGTTGAAACCGCCGACGGTGGAGTCATCGTTATCGATCATCTGGAAGATGATGCCGTTGCCCGGATTCAGAACAGCACTGTCAAATGTCCAGACAGAATCTGCGCTCTTGTAAAGAGCAGTTGCTGCAGCGGTATTGACTACTGTGCCGTTCAGGATATTCATGGAACCGGAGTTGTGTGCCATGAAGCCAAATACAGTATTGATGGTTGTCGGTACATCTTCTTTTGCAGTATAGGCCCCGATCACTGTTCCGTCCGGTGCCGTTGCCTGATATGTATCGCCTGCAACAAGGCTGTCATAGTAAGCATCGCCGCCTGTCAAAATGGATGCATAGGTTGCGCCGTTGATGGTCATGCCCTTGAAGTACTCCTGTGCGCTTCCGATAATGTAGGAGCCATAGCCTGAACCGTATGCATTTTCATCATATCCCAGGATCGCCCAGCCGCTGTTCATGCCGCCTTCGGATTCCGGAAGAATGTTCAGCGTGGAGTTGTACAGATGCAGAGACGGCTGCTGGCATCCATCTGTGGACAGAACTCCCCATCCGCCTGCTGTTACAGTAGAATCAGCAACAACCAGTGTGGAGTTGGAGCCAAGCACATTCAGGGCACGAATACCACCCTGGATACCAAGGACCCACGGAGGTGAGATCATCATAGATGTATTAGCGGAATTGTAATAACCATCCCATGCACCTGTCAGAGGATTTTTACCCAGCGCGGTAATGTCGGAATTGGTAAGTACCAGGGTACCGTTTTGGATGATCGCAAAAGCTCTTACAAAGCCGGAGCTCAGGAACATCATTTTGTCTGCATAGATAGTTGCTCCGTTTGCGCCTGTGATACCGACGCCGGTACCGGTAAAGTCGGAAGCGACCTGTCCGTCGGAGTCGTCCTGCAGAACCAGGTTACCGGTCACGTTAACAGTAGTATTGCCTTCCGCACGGATCGCTGTGAAACCTTCTCCTTCCACAACATTGTCAAGAGTGATCTGGGAGATGTCACCTTCCCAGTTGGAATTATCTGCATCCAGCTGTCCGTCGGTAATGGCATAGCCGACATAGATATGGCCTTCATCCTGCGGTCTGCTCTTGTCGCTGTCATTGGTTGCAAAAGAAGAAACCTTCAGTTCGGAAATGCTCTGCTTGGTACCGCTCGGTGGTCCGCCTGCAGATTCACCTTCCGGTGATTCGCCTTCTGCCGGAGGTGCCGGTGACTCGCCTTCCGGTGCCTGTCCTTCCGGTGACTCGCCTTCCGGTGATTCACCACCGGGGCCTCCCATAGCGCCCATCACCGCCAGCTCCTTTACTTCGCCGGCCTGGAATTCTTCCCAGGTGGAAAGGCCGAGTGTTGTAAAGAACTGATCCCACGGTGATACGGTCTGATCAATTTCTTCCCAGCTTCCGATCGCTTTGACCTGATCGGTAAATTCCTGAAGATCAGGGGCGTTTGCGCCTGCTGTGTCAATGAGGTACTGCTGATAATCTTCCCATGTCACCTCTGCCGGTGCAGCAAACACTGCGGATGTCATGGCAAAGATCATAACTGCAGATACCAGGATCGCAATTAATCTCTTCATAGTTCCCTCCTATAAAATATAATAATGAATATCTCCCGGTTTACCAAAACCAAACCGGTTTTATTATAGCATTCGATATAGGACTTTTCAACAAATGAAATCGCAGCAGTCCGTGTATTTATGAGCACATTCCACAAGGATGAGACTTATTTCCGAAACACAAACAGCTTGCTGATCACATAATTGAGGATCACGACAACGATACTGATGATGACCTTCATCAAAAGATCGTTCCAACCGATCACGTCCACGGTAAACCACAGAAATGCCGTTTCAATGACCAGGGTCAATACTCTTCCTGCTGTAAATTCCGCAGCCTCCCGAAGGATCTTTCTGCCCCCGCGGGCACGGCTTTCAAAAACCCATTTTCGGTTTGTCACGTAGGCAAATGCCACTGCCAGAATCCAGGAAATCACATTGGCCGGCACAACATCCATGACGATCACATGGGTACACAGATAAAAGGAGAGCCAGCTGACCAATGTCGTCAGGCCTCCGAAAACCAGATACAGGATGTATTCTTTATATTTGGTCCAAAGTCTTTTTATGGTCTCCATATCGTATCCGACTGATAAAACGGATGGGCGAATAATGTAATCCGCCCATCTTGTTCTGAATTGTCTTAAGTTCTATTCCGATTCTTACCAAAGATATTCTTCCGGAATGGTATCCGAAACAGTGATGCTTCCGGGATACGTAAATGCGATATAAGTTTTGCCCCGGTTGATGTCGATCTCATTGCCGGCTTCATCGTAGAATTTCAGCCTTGCACTCTCATCTTCCTTGGCCCATCTGATCTTCTGGACATGTCCTTCAGAGGCATAATATCCGACTGCATAGCTTTCATCCAGTCCGCCGAAAACATTCAGAAGTTTTCTGTCCGCTTCGTCTTCCCGGTCAATGATCAGCGTTTCAAGGGTGAGGACATTTTCAAAGGACAGCTGCTCGCCGTTCATGCCGTCGATCTGGGGCTCGGTATTGGCATATTTCAGATACAGGCCGCTTTCCGGATCATAGGTAAACTGCCCGGTCTGTTCTCCGAACTGAATATCGATGAAATTACAGGTTTCCTCTCCCGGGATCCTGACCGTCCCATAGGGGACGAACCGGAATGCCGGTCCCTGATGTGCTTCGTCCAGATCCGTTCGTTTGCCGTCCGCCGCCAGCTGATCCGGCAGTAAAGTACCATAGAATGTGGAAGTATGCTCCAGATCATACCCTGCATCCAGCCTGTTCTGATCGCGTCCAAACAGATAAGTATTAGACAGTCCGTCATAGGAATCCAGGTTCAGTTCCTCATAATACCACATCATGGTCATGTCTTCCCCCCAGTGGATATAATAAGCATCAAATCCATTGGAGATTGCCGGGAAATAATACCGGTAGCTTCTGACAGAACACAGATTGGGAACATTGTTGTAGTCCGCAAACAGGGCCATAAACCGGGTCAGGGTATGTTCCACCACCACTTCAAAGATCACGTCCGCCTGACTGATATTCAGCTGCGGATAGCTGTTTGGATGGTTGTTGATCATAACCGCCACAGGTCTCTTGCCGACAGCAGCCTCATCCAGATCCGCAATACCCGTAAGGGGATTTACATTGTACGGCTCTTCCGTCTCTTCCCCGATGTATTCAGGTTCCGGAACAGCCGTTTCCTGAACATCCTCTTCAGCAGGAGCGTCCTCTCCGCTTCTGGATGTGACCACAGAAGCTTTCGGTGCTTCTTCCGCACAGACCGTCATGAGACTGCCGGCGCAGGTGACAAACAACATTGTTACAGCGATCAGTAATGACAGTAATTTTTTCATAGACTTTTCCTTTACCATTTTTTATTTGATCTTCATGAGAAGCTGGCCGGCTTTTACGGTATCGCCTTCGGAGATCAGGATCTCTTCTACCACGCCTGTCATACGGGCGACCACGCTGGTCTCCATCTTCATGGCTTCCACAACGGCCAGTGCCTGGTTCTCTTCGATCGTATCGCCGACCTTGACATTGATCTTGGAGACAGCGCCAGGGATCGAAGCACCGACCTGGCTCTTGTCCGTAGGATCCGCCATCGGAACCTTCACCACATTCTGGGATGCGGTATTATCCAGTACGTCCACATCCCTGAGCGAACCATTCAGTTCGAAATGCACCGTTCTGGTACCATCTTTGTGAACATCGCCCTTGCCGAGATATTTGATGACCAGGGTCTTGCCGTCTTCGATATTGACCTTATTGGTCTCGCCTTCTGCCAGTCCGTGGAAGAACACATGACTGCCGAGCCTTGTGATATACCCGTACTCTCTGCGCTTTTTGTAAAAGTCTTCCAGCACCTTCGGGAACATGACCCAGCTGACAAGATCTCTGTCTGTGATATCCTTTTCCTCTTTAAATTCTTTCAGATGTTCCCTGACAGAATCAAAGTCTATAGGAGACAGAAGATCCCCGGGGCGGCAGCTGATCGGCTCTTCGCCTTTCAGGACTACTTTTCGGATGTCCTCCGGAAAACCCCAGGCAGGCTGTCCCATCATTCCCTTGAAATAGCTTACCACACTATCGGGGAAGGATAAAGCCTCTCCTTTTTCTACAATATTATCCGGCGTCAGGTCGTTCTGTACCATAAAGATCGCCAGGTCACCCACCATCTTGGAAGAAGGCGTAACTTTTACGATATCGCCCAGCATCTGGTTGACGGTCACAAACATTTCACGGACTTCGTTGAACCGATGGCCGAGACCCAGGCTCTGTACCTGCGGACGGAGATTGGTATACTGGCCGCCCGGAATCTCATACCGGTAAATATCTGTCAATGGAGTCTTCAGATCCGACTCAAAGGTGTCATAGCGTCCCCTGATATCCTCCCAGTATTCGGAAAGAGCTTCCAGTCTGCGGATATCAAATCCCGTATCCCGTTCTGTTCCCTGCAGGGCAGTGACGACCGAGTTCAGGGAAGGCTGGCTGGTGAGACTGGACATGGAAGAGATCGCCAGGTCCACGATATCCACGCCCGCTTCCGCTGCCATGATGCAGGCTGCAACCTGGTTGCCGGCAGTGTCATGGGTATGCAGATGGATCGGAAGACCGACTTCCTGCTTCAGTGTCTTCACCAGTTTCGCGGCTGCGTACGGTTTCAGAAGACCGGACATATCCTTGATCGCCAGGAAATGCGCTCCCCTCTTCTCCAGTTCCTTTGCCATGTTGACATAATACTCGAGCGTATATTTGTCCTTTGAAGGATCGGAGATATCACCGGTATAACACATGGTGGCTTCCAGGATCTTGTTCTGTTTCAGGACTTCATCCATTGCAACTTCCATATTCGGGATCCAGTTCAGGGAATCAAAGACACGGAATACATCGATGCCGCCTTTGGCAGACTGTTCAATGAATCTGCGGACTTCATTGTCCGGATAGCTGGAATACCCAAGAAGATTGGAACCTCTGAGCAGCATCTGGAACGGAATGTTCGGGATCTTCTCCCGCAGCAGATCCAGTCTCTCCCAGGGAGACTCATACAGGAACCGGTACGCCGTATCAAAAGTAGCGCCGCCCCACATTTCCAGGGAGAAGCAGTCAGCCAGGATCTCTGCCATGGCATCGGCACCTTTTACCATATCACGGGTACGAAGCCTTGTGGCAAGGAGGCTCTGCTGTGCATCCCGCATGGTGGTATCTGTTACCATCAGACGTTTCTGATCAAGAACATACTGTTTGACCGCTTCCGGTCCCTCTTTATCCAGAAGCTGTTTCAGGCCGTCCTTCGGCGGTTCTCCGGATGTTTTGACAAATCTCGGCGTATCGAACATCTTGCTGCCCGCCAGCGGGTCGTTCACGCAGATGTTGCCGATATATTTGAGCATCTTGGTGGCTCTGTCCTTGCTGTCCGGCAGATCGAACAGTTCCGGCGTCTCATCAATAAATTTCGTATAGCACATGCCGGACAGGAACCGCTCATGACGCAGGATGTTGCTGATGAATCCCACATTGGTCTTGACCCCGCGGATCGTAGTCTCCCGAAGAGCCCGGAGAGCTTTGCGCGCCGCGCCGTCAAACGTCGAGTCAAAGCAGGTTACCTTTACCAGAAGGCTGTCATAATAGGGAGTGATCTCCGAGCCGACGTAGGTGTTAGCGCCGTCCAGGCGGATGCCGTTGCCGCCGCAGGCACGATATGCCGTGATCTTGCCGGTATCGGGAGCAAAATTGTTGGCCGGATCTTCTGTTGTGATACGGCACTGGATCGCATATCCTCTTGTTGTGACATCCTCCTGGCTGTTGATCCCGATCATCGGATGGGACAGCGGATATCCGGATGCCACGATGATCTGCGCCCGTACCAGGTCAATACCTGTAACCATTTCCGTAACGGTATGCTCTACCTGGATCCTGGGATTCATTTCGATAAAATAGTGGGCGCCGGACTTGTCGACCAGGAATTCCACAGTACCCGCATTGGTATAGCCGACTTCCTTTGCGATCTTTACCGCATCGGCACAGATAGCTTCCCGGACTTCCACCGGAAGAGACCATGCCGGCGTATACTCGACTACCTTCTGGTATCTTCTCTGGAGGGAGCAGTCACGCTCATACAGATGAACTACATTTCCGTGTTCATCTGCCAGGATCTGAACCTCGATATGCTTAGGCTCCACCAGGAATTTTTCAATAAAGATATCATCATTGCCGAAGGCTTTCTTGGCTTCGGAACGGACCAGTTCAAAAGCAGGTTCCACTTCTTCTTCCTTAAAGCAGGCACGCATGCCCCTGCCGCCTCCTCCGGAAGCAGCTTTCAGGATTACCGGAAAGCCATATTCAATCGCTTTCTCAAGGGCTTCCTTACCGTCTTTTAACGGTTCCGTACTTCCGGGAATGATCGGGACATTGCACCGGATCGCCATCTCCTTGGCAGACAGCTTATCGCCCATCTGACCCAGAACAGTAGAATCCGGACCGATGAACTTGATGCCCGCGTCTTCACAGGCCTTCGCAAAAGCTGCGTTTTCACTTAAGAAACCATAACCCGGATGGATTGCGTCAACATGTTTCCTTTTTGCGAGATCCACAATCTCATCAATAGCCAGATAAGCGCCGAGAGGGCTCAGGCTCTCTCCGATCATGTACGCTTCGTCAGCTTTGATCCTGTGCTCACTGTAAATATCTTCCTTTGAATAAATGGCAACGGTACTGATCCCCAGGTCAAAACAGGCACGGATGATCCTTGTGGCAATCTCGCCCCGGTTCGCTACCAGTACTTTTCTGATCTTTTTTACTTCCATTTTCATTATCCTCCAATAAGCGAAAATAGCACACGCAGATACACTCCTGGTATGCTGCCAAACCCTTCTATAATAAGATAATTTTATCATTGATACCTGCAAATGAAAACAAGACAAGAGGCTAAACCTTCCCCGCTTATTTTGTGTAATTTGCTAAATTATTACCGATATTTTCGTGTTGTTTTGTGAGATGTTTGGAGATATAATGTTTCGTGATTTAAATATCAAATATCCGACAGGCAGTGGGAGGTCAAAAAATGGCGAAAGTTATTCTCAAAAACATTAAAAAGGTATACCCGAATTCTGTCAAAAAAAGCAAGAAGAAAAAAGCAGAGCCCGAGCACAAGACCGGGCACCTTCTCGTGACTGATGAAGGTGTGGTTGCAGTACAGGATTTCAACCTGGAGATCGAAGATAAGGAATTCATCGTTCTGGTCGGTCCTTCCGGCTGCGGCAAATCCACAACGCTCCGTATGATCGCCGGCCTGGAAGATATTTCCGGCGGAGAATTATACATCGGAGACAGACTGGTCAATGACGTGGAACCGAAGGACAGGGATATTGCCATGGTCTTCCAGAGCTATGCCCTGTATCCGCATATGTCTGTTTACGACAATATGGCGTTCTCCCTGAAACTGAAAAAGACCTCGAAGGAAGAGATCGACAGGAAGGTACGTGAAGCTGCGGAGATCCTGGATATTACCCAGTATCTTGACAGAAAGCCCAAAGCTCTTTCCGGCGGTCAGCGGCAGCGTGTTGCCATCGGACGTGCCATCGTCCGGGATCCTGCCGTTTTCCTGATGGATGAGCCCCTGTCCAACCTGGACGCAAAACTCAGAAACCAGATGCGTGCAGAGATCATCAAACTGCGCCAGAGGATCAATACAACATTCATCTATGTCACCCACGACCAGACAGAGGCCATGACCCTGGGAGACCGGATCGTCATCATGAAGGACGGTGTGATCCAGCAGATCGGAACACCGCAGCAGGTATTTGATCATCCGTCCAATCTGTTCGTGGCAAGTTTTATCGGCACGCCGCAGATGAACCTGTTTGATGCGCGCCTGACCAGATCCGGAGACAAATATGCGGTAGATGCCGGCGGTCTCAAAGTGGACTTGTCCGATGCCAAAAACCAGCGTCTTGCCGCAAATGACGTAAAAGATCAGGCTATCACTCTCGGCGTAAGACCGGAGCATCTGGTCCTTGACGAAACCGGTATTGAAGGCACCATCGATGTGGCCGAGCTGATGGGATCCTCCACTCATCTGCATATCAGCTCTTCCGGTAAGGATATTGTTGCCATCGCAGCTAATGAGACAGGCCAGATCAACCGGTTCCCGATCGGTACGACCGTACATCTGACTTTCTCCGGCAGCAACGCCCATGTGTTTGATCCGGAGACCGGAAAGAACCTGGAATGGTAAGATCCATATAAAACGATTCTAACGGAGCGATCCGCAGAATAAAAACTACTAGTAGGAAAAGGAGAAAAAACATGAAAAAAGTATTAGCAATTCTTTTGGCCTGCATGTTGGTTATCCCGTCATTTGCACTGACGGTATCTGCAGGCGATGCCGCCCCGGAAGGCAGTGTTTACTGGCTGAACTTCAAGCCGGAGTCTGATGAAGCTCTTCAGGCGATCGCTACCAAGTATACCGAAGAGACCGGTGTTCCGGTCAAGGTCGTTACTGCTGCAAGCGGAACTTACAGCCAGACATTAACTTCTGAGATGGACAAATCCTCTGCTCCGACCCTGTTTGTGGTAGGCAATCAGGCGGGCGTCCAGACATGGGGAGATTACTGCTATGACCTGACAGGAACTCCTGTTGCAGAAGAATTAAATACCGATGCATACAATCTGTATGACGCTGACGGCAAGCTCTGCTCCATCGGTTACTGCTATGAATGCTTCGGCATCATCGTCAACAAAGAACTTCTGGAAGCAGCAGGCCACAGCCTGGATGAGATCACCAACTTCGAAACCCTGAAAGCCGTTGCAGATGATATTCATGCACGTGCTGAAGAACTGGGATTTGACGCTTTCACATCTTCAGGCATGGATGACAGCTCCAGCTGGAGATTCTCCGGACATCTTGCAAACCTTGACCTGTTCTACGAGTCAAGAGATGCAGGCGGCTGGACAGATACTCCTGCAGAAATCACAGGCGCATATCTTGAGAACTTCAAGAACCTGTGGGATCTTTACACCACCGATACCGCTACCGACAAAGCTGCTCTTGCTACCGGCGGATTTGATGCAGAAGCTGAATTCGGCAACAAGCAGGCTGTTTTCTATCAGAACGGCAACTGGGAGTTCGGTGCTCTGACCGAGACCTATGGTCTTGATCCTGCAACCCTGGCTATGATCCCGTTCTACGGCGGTGTGGAAGGTGAAGAAGAAGCCGGCCTCAACTGCGGTACAGAAAACTGCTGGGCTGTTAACGCCAAAGCTTCTGAAGCTGATATCCAAGCTACATTGGATTTCATGTACTGGCTGGTAACAGCAGGTTCCGAAGATGCAGTTGCAACCTTCGGCGCTATGCCGTATAAGAATGCTGCTGAATCCACCAACGTATTCCTGGCACAGGCAAATGAATACTCCAATGCCGGCAAGTATGTTATGACATGGGCATTCAACTATACTCCGAACGTAGACGACTGGAGAGCAGGTGTTGTATCCGCTATGAACCAGTACGACAACGGAGGAGACTGGGCTATGGTCGAAGCTGCATTCGTACAGGGCTGGGCTGCTCAGTACGCTGCTGCAAACGAATAATCCGTTTTTTCATACGGAGCAATCTTTCGGGATTGCTCCGTATTGATATGAAATGTATCCCTTCCGGAAGATACAGATCATATCAATGCGGAGCAGACTTTGAATCATTCTTACAGGGAGGTGTTTAAGGATTATGAAAAAGAAAAGAAGCTCAGCAGCGGTAAGCAGCAAGCTGATCATCCGTCCGATCAGGCGGTGGTCTCCGCTATTTCTGCTGCCGGTCGTGCTGGCATTCGCCATCGGCTTTGTGTGGCCGTTTATTCACGGCATCTATCTTTCTTTCTGTAAATTTACAACAACCAGTGATGCAAAAGTGATCGGCTTCGGCAACTATCTGAAAGCCCTTTCGGATCCCACCTTTATGCACTCCTTCTGGTATACGGCTCTGTTTGCCGTCGTATCGCTGATACTGATCAATGTTCTGGCGTTCACGGCAGCCTATCTGCTGACGCAGAATATCCGGGGAACCAATATCTTCCGGACCGTGTTCTTCATGCCGAACCTGATCGGCGGTATCGTTCTGGGATATATCTGGTCTATGATCTTTGACGGCATCCTGATCAATTTCGGCACTTCGATCGTTCTGGATTCCTCGCTCGGATTCTGGGGACTGATCATCCTGATGCTGTGGCAGCAGATCGGATATATGATGATCATTTACATCGCCGGACTTCAGGCGGTTCCGGAAGACATTATAGAGGCATCCAAGATTGACGGAGCCAGCAAGATGCAGACTTTGTTCCGCGTTACGATCCCGAATGTCATGCCTTCCATCACCATCTGTACATTCCTGTCCCTGACCAACGGCTTCAAGCTGTTTGACCAGAACCTGGCACTGACAGGCGGTGCACCGATCATTTCCACATTTGAAAACGGACTGTTCACGCAGATCAAATCCACGGAAATGCTGGCACTCAATATCTACAATACGTTCTACGGGCAAAACGCCAACGCAAGAGGAACTGCACAGGCCAAAGCTGTGCTCTTCTTCATCCTGGTCGCCCTGATCGGCATCATCCAGCTCCGTGCAACACGTAAGAAGGAGGTGCAGCAGTAATGAGCAAAGCAGGTTCTATTTCCGCAGAAAAACGCAAAAAAGTTACCCTGTCCGTGATCCTGACCGTGGTCTGCATCATCTGGGTGCTTCCTGTACTGGCTGTTGTGATCAACTCTTTCAAAGTCAATACCTTTGTTAAAACAGCCACCTTTGCCCTTCCTCTCGGGGAAATGTGGGCAGGCTTCAAGAATTTTATCACCGGTATCACCCTCGGAAACTACAATTTCTGGCAGGCTGCTTTCCTGAGCCTGTTTATCACCGTTGTTTCAACAGCGCTGATCCTTCTGTTCTGCTCCATGGCAGCATGGTACATTGCCAGGGTCAACAGCACATTCTGCAGGATCATTTATTTCCTGTGTGTCTTCTCCATGGTGGTTCCCTTCCAGATGGTCATGTTCACCTTGTCTAAGACAGCGGACACCCTGAAACTCAATACCCCATGGACGATCCCCATCATTTATCTGGGGTTCGGAGCCGGTCTGGCAGTCTTCATGTTTACCGGCTTCGTCAAATCCATCCCGCTGGAGATCGAAGAGGCAGCTGTGATCGACGGATGCAATCCGGTCAAGACTTATTTTACCGTAGTCCTTCCTATGCTGAAGCCGACTCTGATCTCCGTCGGCGTATTGGAGATCATGTGGGTATGGAATGACTATCTGCTTCCGTATCTTGTTCTGGACCGGACCAGATATATGACGATCCCGATCCTGATCCAGTTCCTGAAAGGAAGCTACGGAACCGTAGACCTCGGCGCCACGATGGCCCTCATCCTCCTGAGCATCATCCCGGTTATCATTTTCTATCTGGTATGCCAGAAGCACATCATCAAAGGTGTTGCTGCCGGTGCGGTGAAAGGCTGATCTTTGTATCTTCCATGACTCAAACGGGCTGCCTGGCGATTCCTTCTGCAGGGCAGCCCGTTTTTTGGAATGCAGCATACAAAAAAATATGATTTCTGAAGATTTTTTGGACTGTAAATGTTATAATAACCGGGATTTTTTGATTGGAGCCTCCAAATGCGCACAGGCTTCCATCCATAGAACTGAAAAGAAAGGACTAGAAAACAATGAACAGAGCTGCCGGAATATTAATGTCCATCTCTTCCCTTCCCTCTCCTTACGGGATCGGTACGCTGGGAAAAGCTGCCTATGACTTTGCCGATTTTCTGAAAAAAGCCGGTCAGAAATATTGGCAGATGCTGCCGCTTGGTCCCACGGGATTCGGAGATTCTCCGTATCAAAGCTGCTCTTCCTTTGCCGGCAATCCCTATTTTATCGATCCGGATATGCTGATCAAGGATAAGCTTCTTAAGAAAAGCGATCTCAAAGGGATCGATTTCGGGAAAGATCCAAGGCATGTTGATTATGGCAAGATCTATGAAGCCCGTTTTAAAATGCTGGAGACTGCCAAGAAAAACGGTTGGGAACGGGACAAAGAAGAAGTCGAAAACTTTGTAAAGGAAAACAAATGGATTGATGATTACGCACTGTTCATGGCATGCAAAAGACATTTTAAGATGCTGCCCTGGACAGACTGGAAAGACAAGGATCTGCGCTTCCGAAAACCGGAAGCTCTGGCAAAATACCGTGAAAAGCTGGCCGAAGACGTGGAACTGTTCACCTATATCCAGTTCCTGTTCTATAAGCAGTGGAAAGCTTTGCGGGAGTATCTGAAGAAACTGGAGATCCTGACGATTGGGGATATTCCGATCTATGTGCCATTGGACAGCGCAGATGTCTGGAGCGAACCGGAATTCTTCCAGCTGGATGAAAACTACCTGCCTAAAAAGGTCGCAGGAGTTCCGCCGGATTATTTTTCAAAAGACGGTCAGCTTTGGGGCAATCCTCTTTATGATTATGATAAGATGCGCGAAGACGGCTATGGCTGGTGGATCCGCCGGATCGGCGGAGCCACAAAACTGTTCGATGTGATCCGTATCGATCATTTCCGCGGTTTTTCCGAATACTGGGCAGTACCATACGGAGACAAGACAGCGAAGAACGGTTCCTGGGTAAAAGGGCCCGGCATGACCATGCTGGAACCTGTCACCGGCTGGTTCCGGGATACCAAGTTTATCGCCGAAGATCTGGGCGCTCCGTCGGATGCTCTCAGGCAGCTCCTTAAAGACTCCGGTCTTCCCGGCATGAAGGTTCTGGAATTTGCATTTGACTCCGGAGAAGAAAGCAGCTTCCTGCCTCACAGCTATACCAGCCACTGCATCTGCTATACCGGCACCCATGATAATGCCACCCTGAAGGAATGGCTGGAAGATGCCAAACCGGAAGATGTGCTGTTTGCTTTTGACTATCTGGGGATCGACACGGTTCCGGAGCTGAAAGTTCCGGAGAAAACTGCCGCAAAGTCCGGAAAAGGGAAAAAGGCTCCTGCCTCCACCCTGCTTCTTACGGAACAGAACAAGTCTGACTTTATCTGGCATGTGATCCGGGACGGACAGAAATCCGTGGCTGACCTTTTTATCGTGCAGGTTCAGGATTATCTGGAACTTGGCAAAGGAAACCGTATGAATGTTCCCAGCACCTCCGGTACTAACTGGACCTGGCGGCTGCTGCCCGATGAGCTGACATCCGAACTGGCTGAAAAGATCAAACATATTACCAGACTGTACGGAAGATAAGGAGGAACTGCTTTGAAATTTGAAGAAGCAAAGAAAGCGCTTTATGACCTGCAGGGAAAACTAAGTGCTTATGACCACGCCGTTTCCCTCATGTATTATGACGGTGCTACGACGGCGCCGAAAGGGACTGCCGAAAACAGGGCTCACAGCCTGGGGATCCTGACTGAGGAGATGTATCGGATCGCTACCAGTTCCGAAACGCTGGAGCTTTTGGAATACCTGGATAAGGAACTGAACCCGGCAGAAGCAGAGCCGGTGGAAACGGCTGCAGCTGATGAAGAAGAATTGTTCCGGTTAAGAAGAATGGTCTTCCTGATGCTCAAGGATGTCCGTCAGATGCAGAAGATCCCCATGGACGAGTACGTTGCTTATCAGGAACTTCTGGTACAGGCAGATGATGTCTGGCACAAAGCCAAGGAAGCCAGCGACTTCCCGATGTTTCAGCCTCTCCTGGAGAAGATCTTCGAAACGCAGAAACGGTTTGCCGGTTACTGTGCACCGGATATGCTTCCCTATGATTACTGGCTGAATGAATACGAGCCGGGGGTCAATATGGAGATCTGCGACCGGTTCTTTGACGCCTTGAGGAGCCGCCTGGTTCCCCTGATCCATGCGATCGGAACGGCGCAGCAGGTGGATGATCATTTCCTGTGGGGTGATTTTCCGGAATATGTGCAGGAGAAGCTGTCTGTCTATCTGATGGATCTTATGAAGCTGGACCGGGAACATTGCGGTCTTTCCACAACGGAACACCCCTTTACGACTTCTCTGGGATCTCATCTGGATGAGCGTATTACCACCAACTATAAGAGAGATAACTATACATTCTCCATGTACAGCGTAATCCACGAAGGCGGTCATGCTCTGTATGATACAGGCTCTGCCCGGGATCTGGCATTCACAGTCCTGGACGGCGGCGTTTCCATGGGAATCCATGAAAGCCAGAGCCGGTTCTATGAAAATATCATCGGTCGGAGCCGCGCGTTTACTTCCCTGCTCCTTCCCAAACTCAGGGAGTTGTTCCCGGAGTCTATGGAAGGTATCACCGCAGATGAACTTTACCGGGCTATCAACCGTTCCGAGCCATCTCTGATCCGGACAGAAGCAGATGAGGTAACCTACTGCCTCCATGTCATGATCCGCTATGAACTGGAAAAACGCGTGATGGCTGGCGAACTGGAAGTAAAAGATCTTCCTCAGGAATGGAACCGCCTGTACAAAGAATACCTGGGGATTGATGTGCCGGATGACCGCCGCGGCGTCCTGCAGGACAGCCACTGGTCCGGCGGCATGATCGGCTATTTCCCGTCTTATGCTCTGGGAAGCGCCTACGGCGCCCAGTTCCTCCGCAAAATGAAAGAGACTGTGGATGTGGACAGCTGTCTCTCTTCCGGAGACTTCGGTCCAATCAACGAATGGAACCGCCGGAACATCTGGCAGTACGGTTCTTTATACAAGCCGGATGAGCTGCTGGACAGAGTCCTTCAAGAGCCGTTTGACCCCGGCGTCTACCTGGATTACCTGGAGACCAAATACCGGGATATCTACCGGATCTGAATGATCGCCGGATGTCCTGTTTCAGTGAATCGTGATTTATGTACGGCTGCCGCATTGAACTACGGCAGCCGTTTTGCAGCTTTATGGATAGTTTGGTCATCCTATGTAACAGAATAGACGGTATGCATGGTTTTTCAGAAAAATATGTAACAAACCAAAGGCTATGCACGATTTTCAAAAATGCCGTGTAACGAAATTGAGGCTATGCACGATTTCGGTCCCCTTTTAAGGGTTGAAATCATGCATAGCCTCGTATATCTTACAAAAAATCATGCATAGCCTCGCGAACGTTACATGCACTTTTTCTAAATCATGCATAGCCTCACATTCGCTGCAGCACATTCAATGTAAAAACAAGATCACGTTTCAAAAGGACTTTCCACTGCATAATCTTCCCATACCGGGACCTGACCCGCAGCGGAAACATCTACGGTATCCGCAAAAGCATTTACCGTAACAGTATACCCTTCTCCTTCCACATACACGGTGCCGTCTGTTCCGACGACCTGCGCTCCTTCAATGCTTCCTTCCAGATATAAGGTGCCGGTTACCACACTGTCGCCGGTCACGGTCCATACAGAAGAAGCATCTACATAGATGCTGGCAGTTGCGTCTCCAGAATAACCGCCGTTGTAAGTATCATCACACAGAACCGCTCCCTCAAAAGAAGAACCATCCAGAAGATAGAAGTCCAGATTGGAAATGGTATCGTAAAGCACGTCATGGCTGAGTTTCTGATTATAAGCGCTGAAAATGCAGTTCGCGCCGTTAGCTCCTGCCTTTCCCCAGGTCCTGGAGCTTGCATTACCGGTGACCTGCAGGAAATAGGTAGTGTCGTCTCCGTAAGTGATATCACAATCTGCAAAGGTAATATAACTGGAAGTATTGGTGTTGAAGACGACAGGACCTGCATGGCAGATCAGTTCGCCGCCGATCATATCAAACTCGCTGGTTCCCACGTCCGCATCTCCGGACATGGACTGGTAAACGATGCAGTTCCAGACCCGGTTGTCATTGACATCCGTCTCCTGCATATTTCCTTCCAGGGAGCAGTCGAAGAGCCTGATCGTATTCTTGCCTTCGATGGCCATCGCCTCGCTCTTCCCGGCAAACAGATATGCATCATGAACCGTGATATCCGCGGTACAATATACAGCACCGGTACCGTTCTGCGTCACATAGGAGCCGCCGTCGACAACCATGGTTCCGCCGCCTCTGTCAGACCGGATTGCTGCACTGGAACCGCCTGTGGTTTCCACATCACAATTCCAGGCGTACAGAGTTCCTCCGCCAGCAACGTGGATACCACCGCATCCGCCCCGTCCGGAATTGCGGATCGTAACATCCGACATATAAGCTGTTCCGTTATCGTAGGCAAATACACCCGTTCCACCTGCCGTTTCGCTGGTGATCGTGGAGTCAGACAGATGTAATTCGCCGTCAGAAACTAAAAGTGTTGCTCCGACGCCGTAGAAGCTGGCGGCATCTCCTCCATTTCCTTCCCCGCTGTTGGAGAAAGAGCTGTTCGTGATCACGGCAGATGCTCCCTCATAAATATGAACGACATTCTCCATTCCTGTTTCGGAAGCCAGATCTTCTCCTGTGATCTCGGTATCTTCTGTAATATTCAGAACAGCTTCATATTCTTCCGGTGCGGAAGATCCGCCGCTCCCTCCTGGAGGCATTCCCTGTCTGCCCTCAGATTCTCCCGGTCCGCCTCCTGGAGGCATTCCCGGCCCGCCGTCAGATTCTCCCTGGGATTCCCCCTGGGACTCTCCCGGCGGCATGTCCGGCGGTGCCGCAAATGCGGTCATACTCATTGTTAACGTCAGAACAGCTGCTATGGCTGCGGCCTTTCTTAAGATCATTCGTGTCCTCCTGTGCGCGAACGTATTAAGGCCTTTTTTTCGTCTGGGCCTTGGATCTGTTGGAAGATACCGTTCCCATAGCTTTACGTATCGCGTCTTCTTTAGATTTTGATCCGGAAACGGTATTTCCTGCAGGCTTTCTGCTTCCCTGCAGGTCAGAAGGAGTACGTGCCGGTCTTGCTGCGGAAGACGGTGTTTTTCCGGAGGGTTTCGACTGCTGCACCGATGGCTTAACCGCCGGTTTTGGCTGCTGCACCGAAGGCTTAACCGCTGGTTTCGACTGCTGCACCGAAGGTTTGATCTCCGGCCGCGGCTGCTGCATCTGAGGCTTTACTTCCGGCCGCTGCTGCACCGGAACTCCGAAAAACGGGCTGGTACTCTGGGGAGGTTTCGAACCGGTATTCAAATAATGCTGTCCATATCCGTGGTATCCCGGTTTCGGCCGGGCAGCAGAATAATTGTACGAAGATCCGCCAAACAGCATGCTACCAAGACCGATCGCACCGGCAAGTCCTGCCAGTCCTGACAGTGAGCTGCCGCCCTGCATATCATCCATATGGGTGCTGGAATAAGTCTGTTCCGCTGCTGCCGCGGTTTTCTTATTGGACAGGGTAAGGTATTTTCCGTTATCCAGGCCGGTCAGATATTCGCTGACCGATACCTTGTAATAATCCGCCATTTCCCTGATCTCGCTTTCCGTCATCTTGTTACCGATCGTTTTGGAATCATTGCCGTCACTGTCTCCCATCAATGCATCAAAAATGCTTGAGAGAAGTCCTTTTGAGCCGACTCCGGAGAGTGCATCCACCAATCCATAGGCTTCGTCTGCTCCTGCAAAATCCTTGACTGCCTCATACCGGGCAAAAATCAGATCCTGCGCCTCCATCACCGGATTCGGGATATCAGCAGCACTTGCCACCTGGATCTTGCCGGTTCCTTCCTGCAGTTTTGAACCACAGTATTCACATACATAATGGTCTTCCGAATGACCTCCGCAATGCGGGCAGATAACAGCCCCCTGCTGAGTATTCGCGCCCACTACTTCATACCGGCTGATGAGTTCGTCCTTATGATCGACCCAGTAGATCGCGTCGATCATCTTTTCCTTATAGGGCTGACAAACACTGCATGCATCAGGTGCAATGCTGCAGATGCCGGGGCAGTTTGAACAGGGACGTTCGATAGCCGCTTCCTGCTGTTGTTGTTCTTCTTCCTCATCTCCAAACAGTCCGCCGAATAATGCATCTAAAATTGACATGATTCCTCCTCCTTGTCTTCCATCATAAAGACTTAATCTTAATCCAACCTAAAAACGTCTCGTCTATTCTGTGAAATCTTTGCAAATTACCGCATTATATAGCTTTTAATAATCCACTTTCATCAGGCACAGCCCTTTCGCCGGAGCGGTAGGCCCTGCTTCTCTTCGGTCCAGGCCTTCCAGTATTTCCCGCACACGGCCGGGCTCCATGTTACCGGCACCGACTTCCAACAGTGTTCCCGTCATGATACGGACCATATTCTGCAGGAATCCTGTTCCGTGAAAATTCAAATACAGACGGTCTTTTTTGGTCAGGATCTCAATCTGATCCACATAGCGGACCGTCGACTTTTTCATTTTCGGATTGGAGCAGAATGCTTTGTAGTCGTGGGTTCCCACCAGAAAGACTGCCGCCTGTCTCATGGCTTCAATATCAGGCTTAAAATCAAGTACCGTTACGAATTTCCTGTCAAATACCGGTTTCTCATCCCCAATATAACAGGTGTATGTGTAGAGCTTCCCGACGGCGTTATACCTGGCGTGAAACCGGTCCGAAGCGATCACCAGACGGTTGATGCTGATATCATCCGGCAGATAGCGATTCATATACGCCTTGATCTCGTCCGGGGATAGATTGGTCTCAAGTCTTGCATTGGCTGTCATTTTCCTGGCATGAACGCCGGCGTCTGTCCTTCCTGCCCCAGTCACCTCCACAAAAGAGCCGTTTAAAACAGTCAGGACACTTTCCAGTTTCCCCTGGATCGTGTCCCTGTCAGGCTGACGTTCCCAGCCATAGTATCTGGTCCCGTCATAACTTATTTCCATTTTATAATTGATCGTTTTGCCGCTGTTCATATCTTACTGTTCCTCTGACCGTCCCGGTTATCTTTTCATGATTGTAGCATAACCCGGATATGAAAAACAGTGATCCTTTTTATTTTTCAGGAAAGGTGACAAAAGTGACAAAGGGACGGTTCTTTTGTCATCTAAGCAGTAGATGACAAAAGAACCGTCCCTTTGTCACCTTTGTCACCCTTTGTCATCCTCATCTAAACAACATGACAGCGGCTGCGGCTGCGATAGCCGGACCGAAAGGAAACGACTCTTCTTTCCGGAAATGAAAGCAGAAAGCCGTGACAATTCCTAATAGTCCTGCCAGAAAAACCATGCCAAGACTTTCGGACGGTTTCAGGAATAAACCTGCCGCCATCAAAAGCTTTACGTCTCCTCCGCCAAGAAATCTTCTCTTTCCCCGTAAGATTCGTTTTCCAAAGGAGCGCAGGATCAGATAGGCAGCGTTCAGAAGCAACAGGATCAGTAAGACTGATATAAGGCCTTGTGCCAGGGCGGCCGGTCCTGTGAACAAAACAGCAATGCCTGCTGCCGCAAGAATACATCGGTCGGGAATCTTCCTGCAATCTGTATCAAACCGGGCAATCAGAAATAAGATACATAGAAATCCCCAGTTCCGAAGCAGCAGCCCCGGCTCTGAAAAAAAGGCCGCACAGATAAAGCCTGTACAGGCAAGTACCGGATACAGCAGGATGGGACCGGATGAAAATGCGTTTGCGTTCTGTTTCATAAAGAGATATCGGATAAAGTACAGACAAGTCAGGCTGCTTCCAGCAGGAACTGCCGAAAAAAACATATCCGGCAGTTCCTAAGCCCTGCCGGATATGATCAGCCTCTTACAGACAATTTATTTATGATGGATCGGATTGAACGGGATCCTTGCCTTGTAGGTGGTGTGCAGCAGATGATGCGCCAGTTCGGAATTGGGTTCGCCCAGATAATCCTTGTAAAGGATCTGGATCTGCTGGTTGTTATGGGACTGACGCGGGAATTTCCTCTCGTCTTCATTATACAGCGCTACAGCCCGTTTCGCAACATAGGTATCACCGATGTCGTGTGATTCATGAGGAAGGAAGCACTCTCTGACATATGGCTGTCCGCCGCCATTGATGCAGCCGCCCGGACATCCCATGATCTCAATAAACGTGTATTTGGATGTTCCTTCCCGGATCTCATCCAGAAGGATCTTGGCATTTTTCATACCGCTGGCTACCGCCACATGGATGGTCTCTCCGCCGATCTCGATGGCTGCTTCCTTGAGTCCCGCGACGCCGCGGACAGCCTCAAAGGTCAGGCCCGGCGCTTCTTTTCCGGTCATCTTATAGCAGGCAGTTCGAAGAGCCGCTTCCATGACGCCGCCGGTAACGCCGAAGATCACGCCGGCACCAGTATACTGACCGATGATATCCATATCGAATTCTTCATCCGGCAGTTTGTTGAAATTGATACCGCAGCGGCGGATCATCTTGGCAAGCTCCCTGGTGGTGATCACGGCGTCTACATCCTTGAGTCCTTCTGTCACCATCTGGGGACGTTCTTTTTCAAACTTCTTAGCGGTACAGGGCATAACCGAAACAACATAAACATCCTCCGGCTTAATCCCTACCTTCTTTGCATAATAATGCTTAATGATCGCTCCCTGCATCTGATGAGGTGATTTGCAGCTGGAAACATGGGGAAGCAGATCTGAATAGAAATATTCCGCATAATTGATCCAGCCCGGGGAGCAGGATGTGATCATCGGAAGTTTGCCGCCATTCTTGATCCTGCCGATCAGCTCGGTCGCTTCTTCCATGATCGTAAGGTCCGCACCGAAGTTGGTATCGAATACTTTCTTAAATCCTAACCTTCTCAGGGAGGCTACCATTTTGCCGGTTACCGCTGTTCCCACCGGATACCCGAATTCTTCACCCAGGGCAGCTCTGACTGCCGGAGCAGTCTGGCATACCACATATTTGCCGGAACGGATGGCGTCATCGATATCCAGGATATCGATCCGGTCCATCAGTGCGCCTGTGGCACATACGCTGGTACACTGTCCGCACATGATACACGGGCTGTCGGCAAATCCTCTGTTTTCCGCCGGTCCCACGATAGTGTTGAATCCGCGGTTTTCAAAACCAAGAATTCCCATGCCATGGGCGCTGGCACATCTTGCGATGCAGCGTCCGCAGAGAATGCATTTGGAAGTATCCCTTACGATTGACGGATTAAGCCTGTCATAGGTCGTCGGGGTCTTGCAGCCTTTGTATTTGCCTTCACGGGGTCCTACCTGCTGGGCAACATACAGAAGCTCGCATTTTCCGTTTTTATCGCAAGCCTGGCAGTTCTGCGCATGGTTGGACAGCAAAAGTTCCACGGAAGTTCTCCTTGCCTCGATTGCGATGGGCGAGGAAATGGAGATCTCGATCCCGTCTGTCACCGGATATACACAGGATGCCACAAGGCTCCTGGAGGTATTGACCTGCACAAGGCAGACACGACAGGATGCCTGTGAACACTCTCCGTGATTAAACGCACACAGAGACGGGATTTCATAGCCGCATCTTCTGGCTGCTTCCAGTATCGTCAGTCCCTCTTCTACCTGATAAGGGATTCCTTCTATCTTAATGTTTATTAATGCCATAGTTCTCCTCCCTCTCAATCCTTATAGACCGCACCGAATTTGCAGACGCTGATGCAGGTACCGCACTTAATGCAGGCAGATGCATCGATGGTGAACGGTGACTTGATCTCTCCGTGGATACAGTCCGCCGGGCACTGTCTTGCGCAGGCAGAACATCCGCGGCACAGATCCGGATCGATCTTGTATTCCATCAGGTTCTTGCAGACTTTGGCAGGACATTTTTTGTTGACAATGTGTTCCACATACTCGTCATGGAAATTCTGGAAGGTGGAAAGGACCGGGTTGGCTGCCGTCTGTCCCAGGGCACACAGGGCGCCTACCTGGATAACAGCTGCCAGATCTCTCATCTCGTCCAGATCCGTCATAGTTCCCTGACCATTGCAGATCTTTTCCAGATACTCCAGGAGTCTTCTGGTACCGATCCGGCACTGGGTACATTTTCCACAGGATTCATCGCAGATGAAGTCCATATAGAACTTGGCAACATCCACCATGCAGTTATCCTCGTCCATGACGATCGCTCCACCGGAACCCATCATGGATCCCCGCTCCCGCAGGGTATCGAAATCGATCTCGCAGTCCAGATCTTTTTCCGTCAGACATCCGCCGGAAGGTCCGCCGGTCTGGATCGCCTTGAACTTCTTTCCATCCGGGATACCGCCGCCGATATCATAGATCAGTTCGCGCAAAGTGGTTCCCATGGGAACTTCCACCAGACCTACATTATTGATCTTGCCGCCCAGGGCAAATACTTTGGTTCCCTTAGAGCCTGCGGTTCCGACGGAAGCAAATTCCTCTGCGCCGTTTCGCAGGATATAGGGAACAAGGGATAACGTCTCAACATTGTTAACGATGGTCGGCTTATGCCACAGACCTTCCACTGCCGGGAATGGCGGCCTGGTGCGGGGCATGCCGCGGCGTCCTTCGATAGACCCCAGCAAAGCTGTTTCTTCTCCGCAGACAAAGGCTCCGGCGCCCAGTCTCACATGACAGCGGAATGAAAAACCAGTTCCAAGGATATTGTCTCCCAGAAGTCCCATCTCTTCCGCCTGCCGGATTCCCATCCTGAGACGATGCACTGCTACGGGATACTCTGCTCTGACGTAGAAATAGCCGTTCTGTGCGCCAATCGCATAACCGGCGATCATCATGCCTTCGATAACTTCCAGAGGATTGCCTTCCAGAATGGAACGGTCCATGAACGCACCCGGATCGCCTTCATCACCGTTGCAGACCACATATTTCTGTCCTTCCGGCTGAGCATAGGCAAACTGCCATTTTCTGCCGGTGGGGAATCCTGCACCGCCGCGGCCTCTCAAGCCGGAAGCCAGCACGATATTGATGACTTCCTGACGGTCCATGGAAAGAGCTTTGGCAAGACCGGCAAATGCACCGGTTCCCAACGCTTCGTTGATATTTTCCGGGTCGATCTGACCGCACTGTTCCAGTGCAATACGATGCTGTTTTTTATAGAAATTGATATCGTCCTGTTTTGTAACTTTTTCGCCCGTGTTGGGGTCCTCATAAAGAAGCCGCTCCACGATCTGGCCGCCTATCAGATCTTTTTCAAAGATCTCATCCACATCGTCGATCGTTACCAGACGATACAGGGTATCTTCCGGAAAGATCTTGACAAACGGTCCCTGGGAACAGAATCCGAAACAGCCGACCTGATTGACGGAGACTTTGTCTTCCATATGATTCTCAGATACAAGCACTTCGAATTTCTTGCGGATCACGTCGGAATTCGAAGAAAGGCATCCTGTTCCGCCGCACAGAACAACGGCTCTTTTTCCGGATGCGCCTGTAATCTTGGTTTTGAACTGTTCTGCACACTGCTCCTGGCGTTCTTTCAGTTCTTCAAATGTCCTGATCATTTCTCCGCCCCCTTTCTGCGCAGGTCTTTGATGATCTCAGGAACCTCGCTTACCTTGACCTTCGGATATACTTTGCCGTTTACGGAAACCGCCGGCGCAATACCGCAAGCTCCGAGACACCTCAGTGCATCCAGCGTAAACATATTGTCCTTTGTGGTCTGTCCCGGTTTGATATCCAGTATCTCGGAAAACTTGTCAATGATCATCTGGGCACCTTTTACATAGCAGGCGGTTCCCAGGCAGACACCGATCACAAATTTTCCCTTCGGGGTCAGGGAGAAGAAGGAATAAAAAGTAACGACACCGTAGATCTCCGCTACGGACAGCCCTGTCTTCTGTGATACGATCTCCTGTACCTCCAGCGGGATATATCCATACTCATTCTGGATATCGCTGAGGATCATCATCAGAGGAGTCTCCTCGTTTTTATACCGGTCACAGATGTTATTGATCTTTTTTTTGGCTGCTTCATTTAATTTCGCCATCTGAATCCTCCAGTTTGTTTATTTTTTCACAAACTATACTATACCCGACCGCCGGTTTTTATGCAATGACAGACTTGCCGTTTTCCTGTTTTTTTGTTTATACATGGGGGAAGTCTGCTATGTCCCTTTTAAAAAACATCCCCTTCTTTTCTTGGATTTCCGGGAAAGTGCTGTTACAATAATCCCTATCGATGATAGATCACTTGAAACAGAAAGGAGTATTTCATGCAGATCTGGCATATATATCACGAAGGAGAGATTGATAAGGCGCTGCTGATGCTCAGCAAGTCAAAGATCAAACTGGCCATTGTCGTCACCACGAAAGATGGGGAACGGATTGCAACCGCCTCCTATGATGCGGCAGCCACACAGTTGAAAAGCGGAGAGATCCATGCACTTCTGAAGATTGACAGGATTTTTTATGAGAAGGAACTGTATTTTGAACTGGATTTCAAGCAGTTATACCCGGAAGATATCAAGGAAATGGCCATCTGTGACCAGTGGGTTTCTGAAAGCGAATCTCCGGAAAGCGTTCTCAAACCCGGACAGAAGGTGCACGTGACCAGAAATGATTTTGATACCGTCTATGACGGAGAACTGGCAGTCGTTACCTTCCTTGATATTGTTGTGAAAACAGCGGACGGAGAAATCTCTATTCCGGCCAGCAAAGTCAAGACAGTCGTAGTACTGTAAAACCGTGAACCAAAAGGGACTGTGAAGGATCATCTTCACAGTCCCTTTTTACTGTTTCCTGCCATTGTTAACGATCCATCCCGCAGGGCCAGGTCTCTTCGCTGAGTTGTTTTTCTTTCGTAACGGCTTCATAGAACCGATAGCCGCCGGAGAAATTGTAGCAGTCGTAGCCGCACCCTGACAGGATACAGCAGGCGATATAACTGCGGATACCGCTCTGACACATGACGTAGATCGGTCTGGACGGATCCAGGACCTTCATCTTCTTGCGGAGCTCGTCCACCGGAATATTGATAAATCCTTCTATATGCCCCCTGTCGTATTCTACTTTCGTTCTGGCATCTACCAGGGTGATATCCTGTTTTTTCAGGAGCGCAGGAATCTGTTCCCAGTGGAATTGCTTGATCCTTCCGGACAGAAGATTGTCGATCACAAAACCTGCCATATTCACAGGATCCTTTGCGGAAGAATAGGGCGGCGCATAGGAAAGATCCAGATCTTTCAGCTGATCTGCACAGGCGCCGAGGCTGATGGCAGTTGCCAGCACATCGATCCGCTTATCAACGCCTTCCTGCCCTACGATCTGGGCTCCCAGGATCCTGCCGGTGCCCCTCTCAAACAGGATCTTCATAGTCATCACCTTTGCTCCAGGATAATATCCCGCATGAGAAGAGGGAGAAAGGATCACTTTCTCATAGGAAAGACCTGCTGCCTTTGCGCTCTTTTCGTTCAGGCCGGTCCCTGCAGCCGTCATCTGAAACAGCTTGATCACGAAAGAGCCCTGCGATCCCTTATAATGGCTGTCGATGCCGCAGATATTATCTGCCGCGATCCTACCCT
Organism: Parasporobacterium sp.; assembly: GCA_017510065.1. GTDB lineage: Bacteria > Bacillota > Clostridia > Lachnospirales > Lachnospiraceae > RGIG5612. The sequence continues at coordinate 7,150 of JAFWOB010000152.1, read as the reverse complement.
GCTTATTGGCAGGTCCTGCCAGGGAGATCACGGCGTCTTTGCCTGATACCAGATGTTTTACCTGGACAGCATCTCCCACGGCATAGATATCAGGAACGGACGTTTCCATCCGGTCATTTACCACAATACTGCCTTTCTGTCCCAGCTCTATCCCTGCCTCTTTCGCAAGAGCCGTTTCCGGCACTACACCGGCTGCCAGGATCACCATGTCTGCCGGGATCTTCTCTGCTCCCGCCTGCATGCTGCCTGAGAGCAGGACCTTCACAGCATTTCCCTCTTCTTCAAAGCCTTCCACTTTTCTTTCCAGGATCAGCCTGATTCCCTTCCTGCGAAGGAGTGCATGAACCAGAACAGCCATATCATAATCCAGATTGCTCATGATCTGCCGGCTGCGTCCGATCACGGTCACGTTCATTCCCAGTCCCAACAGGTTTTCCGCCATCTCCAGGCCGATAAACCCGCCGCCTATGATCACGGCCGAACCATCTTTATGCTCCAGGGCATATTGGCGGATCTTCAGGGTATCCTCCACCGTCCGGAGGGTAAACAGATACCGGCTGTCGACTCCGGGAAGATCCGGCACCGACGGGCGGGCACCGGGAGAAAGGATCAGCTTGTCATAACTTTCTTCATAGTCCCGGCCGGTCTGAAGATCCTTCACCGAAACGGTTTTCTTTTCTGTGTTGATCTTTGTAACTTCCTGTTTTACCCGGACATCGATATCAAACCGTCTGTGCAGGCTTTCCGGCGTCTGCAGGGTCAGCTCTCCCTTCTCTTCGATCACGCCTCCTATATAATATGGCAGTCCGCAATTTGCATAAGAGACATAACCGGTCCTCTCCAGCACCACAATCTGTGCTTTCTCATCCAGCCTGCGCAGCCTTGCTGCCGCAGTGGCTCCGCCTGCCACGCCTCCGACGATCACTACCTTCATGATGTTCCTGCTCCTTTCTTCTGACTGTAGATTTCTTTTTTATTGTAATATAGAGGTCTCGATTTGAACAGGGCCGTTTGACGCAAACGATGATAAGTTCTATGATTAGAAAAACAGTTCAGGAGGATCATATGGCAGTTACATACAACGGAGTTAATCATTTTGCTATCAGTGTGGCAGATCTGGAAGAATCCATCGAGTGGTATTCCCGCATCTGGGGTTTTACGGTGATCGACCGTTCTGAGATTCCGGGACAAAATGTGAAAGTCGCTCATCTGCAGGGAAAAGGATTCATCCTCGAGATCTTTGAAGCAGCCGGATCGGAAAGCCTGCCTGCTTACCGAAGGATCCCCAATGAAGACCTGAAAGTCCAGGGCAACAAGCACATCTCCTTTGGTGTGCCGGATGGCCCGAAGGCGAAAGCGGAAATGGAAGCGCTTGGAGTCGACATTGTGTTTATTGCCGAAGTGGACGGTACATGGGGCTGCTTTATCCATGATAATTCCGGCAACCTGATCGAAATCTTTGAGGAAAAAGGAGACAATCCTTTCAACCAGCATAAAGAATAAATGTGCTGTTGATTTTTTGCTTTACAACAGCAGCATTTTTATCTATAATACACGGGAAATGTTTCAGGGCGGGGTGAGATTCCCCACCGGCAGTGACAGTCTGCGAACCCCTTCAGGGGCCGATCAGGTGCAATTCCTGAACCGACGGTATAGTCCGGATGGAAGAAACAGATATCTGTTTTTGTGCAATGCCCTGGCATGAGATGCCAGGGTTTTTTATTTGCAGGAAAGGAACCAATTATGACAGCAGCTAAAAAATCAACCTTCAGCACCAAGACCATTGTACTCGTCGGTATGTTCTGCGCCATTGCCTATGTGGTCATGCTCTTATCCAAACTGATCCCTATCAATGTGGCAGGCTTTCTGACCTTTGACCTGAAAGATGTGATCATTGCCATCTGCGGACTGATCACGGGACCGATACAGGCACTGATCGTATCCGTCATTGTCTCTTTCATCGAAATGCTTACCATCAGTTCCACAGGCCCCATCGGACTTCTCATGAATGTTCTTTCCACCTGTGCCTTCGTGATCCCGATCTCTCTGATCTATCATAAGAGAAGGGTTTTCTCCAGCGCCATTATCGGTGCTGTGGCAGGCGTGCTCTGCATGACGGTGGTCATGCTGCTCTGGAACTGGCTGATCACACCGCTTTATATGGGAGTTCCCAGGGAGGTTGTAATCTCCATGCTGCTGCCCACATTTCTCCCTTTCAACCTGCTGAAAGGCGGGATCAATGCAGCCCTTACCGTACTGTTGTATAAACCGGTCATTACCGCACTGCGCCGGACGAAACTGATTGCCCCCTCCTCTTCTTCCCATGCGCCGAAGAAAGGCCTGACGGTCGGCGTGACACTGATCTCCATCTTTGTGGTCGCATCTCTGATCCTGGTCGTTCTGGTTTGGACCGGAAACATCTGATTGGGACCTGTCATTGATAGCTCAAAAAAACAACCTGTGAACGGTTTTTCTGTAAAAATCATTCACAGGTTGTTTTTTCAGGCAGAAATCCTGACGAATTCGTTCATAGGCTGAAATAACGGGGTTATTCCGAAACTCCTGCACGTTATCACCAGTCGCTGTCCCAGTCGGTATCACCGAAATCCCAGTCATTGTCGCTTCCCCAGTCAAAATCATGGTCATCATTGTCCGAGGAAAAGTTGATGGAATCGCTCCAGGAACTGTCGTCATAGTGCGAAGATTCTGTAAAATCCGGTGCCGAACCAAAGTCAGACCCGCTGCCGGTGCGATACTCATCCGAAGAAGTCCGAAGATCCTCAGGGACATCTTCTTCCGATAATGGCATGTAATCATTGCTGTCATAATCGTAGGTATAATAGTCATCGTCATACCACACATACGGAAGATCATTATACCAGTAATAGATCGGCGTATGCCGGTAATGCCCGTGCATCAAAGAAAAGACCACCGCAGCAGCCAGCACCAGGAAGGCAACGACGGTAACGATGATCTTATGATTCCGGAAAATCTTCCTTCCGATAAAAAAGATCAGCAAAGCCAGTACGATCCCGCCTATCATGAGCCAGATATGTGCGGAGATGGATGTGACCAGAAAATAGATCCCGACGATCATTCCGATGATGATCGCTCCGAGCTGAAAAACACTTTTTAGCCAGTCTCCGTTAAATCCCAGGTCTTTTTTTTTATGCGTCTGAGAAGAAGTCGTCTGCCTGCTCTGCGTGTGCTCTTTCTGGTTCAGGATCTCGCTCTTCAACTTCAGGAACAGCTCATTGACCGCATAGTCTTCATCGGTTCCCTTATATCTGACCGAGCGGGTACCATCCGCCTTGTTTTTGTATACGATAAATTTATCGCCGTCCTGATAGATCCCGAATGCCTTCGGCTCCTTGCAGTTGATCCCGATAAAAAAACGGGTCGTCTCATAAGGGGGCAGTCCCCTGTCCTTATACCATTGCTCCAGTTCCGCGATCGTCCGGGGCGTTGAGGCTGCCGCCCGGTTCATATTGGCATTTGGTGCTCCGCAATTGGGGCAGACCGCGGCATCGTCCGGTATCAGACTGCCGCAGTATTCGCATTTTACTTCCATGGTTTCTTCTTCCTTGAAACAAATTAATCTAAAACTGTAATATTGTATCTTATTTTTCCTGAAAATCCAATCGGATAAATGTTTTGATCCTGGAAAAAGCATGCCGGCGCAGACACCCCGCCTTTCTTGACAAGGCAGGGGATTACAGGTATATATTTTTGATAATAAGACCAAAAAGGAATTTCAAGATCATGAACAATGAGACCAGGTATCTTCTGGAATGCGTAAAAAACGGATCCGTTTCCATCGATGATGCCCTTCTGAAGCTGAAAAGCCAGCCTTTTGAAGATATCGGCTACGCAAAAGTGGATCTTCACCGGGGAACACGCCAAGGCGTGTCTGAAGTGATCTACGGAGCCGGCAAAACGTCGGAGCAGATCATCGGTATCATAAAGACCATGCAGGAACATGGACAGGAAAAAATCCTGATCACCCGTCTTTCCCCGGAATCAGCAGACGCGGTCTCTTCGATTTGTCCCCTGACTTATCATAAGGATGCCCGGGTCGGGATCATTGGTAAACTTCCGGAGCCGGATGGGCTGGGTAACATTGTTGTTGCAACCGGCGGCACCAGCGATATTCCTGTAGCGGAAGAGGCTGCTCTGACAGCAGAGTTTTTGGGCAATCCGGTAATCCGTCTGTACGATGTGGGTGTTGCGGGGCTTCACCGTCTTCTCGCTCACAGACAGGAGATTATGAGCGCCAGTGTGATCATCGCCATCGCCGGTATGGAAGGGGCTCTGGCCAGTGTGATCGGCGGACTCACCGACTGTCCTGTTATCGCAGTACCTACCAGCGTGGGTTACGGCGCATCTTTCCATGGTCTGTCTGCCCTTTTATCTATGCTGAATTCCTGTGCAAGCGGCGTGTCAGTCGTAAATATCGACAACGGATTTGGCGCCGGCTATCTTGCCAATATGATCAACCATATGGAGGCCAAAAAATGAAAACCCTGTATCTTGACTGCAGCATGGGCGCCGCAGGCGACATGCTGACTGCCGCTCTGACAGAACTTCTGCCGGATCCGGACAGCTTTATTGACGAACTGAACCATCTTGGGATCACCGGTGTGCAGTATCAGAAAGAACCTGCTGTAAAATGCGGGATCACCGGGACACACATCCGTGTGCTGGTGAGCGGGGAAGAAGAAGGCGGTCATGAGCATCATCATCATGAGCATGACCACGAGCATGAGCATCACCACAGCAGCCTTCATGATATTGAACATATCGTATCCGATCTCTCCGTTTCCGAAACGGTCAAGGCTGATATCCTTGCGGTTTACCGCCTGATTGCGGAAGCAGAAAGCCATGTCCACGGCGTGCCTGTGAATCAGATTCATTTTCACGAAGTCGGGACCATGGATGCGGTAGCTGATGTAACTTCTGTCTGCATGCTGATTCATCGGATCGCTCCGGACGAAATCGTGGCATCTCCGGTTCACGTAGGATCCGGACAGGTACGGTGCGCCCACGGAATCCTGCCGGTTCCGGCTCCGGCAACAGCCTATATTCTGCAGGATATTCCCATGTATTCCGGCGATATCAAAGGGGAGCTCTGCACGCCTACCGGCGCTGCTCTTCTGAAACATTTTGTCAGCCGCTTCGGTCCGATGCCGGCCATGAGAACAAGCGCTATCGGATATGGCATGGGAACGAAGGATTTCGAGGCTGCCAACTGTATCCGCGCTATGCTGGGAGAAACGAAAGACCGCACCGATATCGTCCTGGAACTTTCCTGCAACGTGGACGATATGACCGCGGAAGAGATCAGCTTTGCCATGGACCGTCTGTTTGAAGCAGGCGCCAGAGAGGTCTATACGATCCCGATAGGAATGAAAAAGTCACGCCCCGGTATCCTGCTCCGTGCCATGTGCCTGGAAGAAGACAGGGAACAGGTCCTTAAAGCTATGTTCCGTCATACCTCCACCATCGGCATCCGTGAAAGCAGTACTCGCAGATATGTGCTGAAACGTCACATAGAAACCATAGAAACTTCTTATGGCCCTGTACGCTACAAGATCTCAGCCGGATACGGAACAGAGCGTCGGAAATACGAATACGATGACCTCTTAAAGATTGCCGCCGAACAGAACATGACACTTAAGGAAGTACGAGAACTCCTCGACAGGTAGACAGCATGAATCTTTTACGTATGAATACACTATCTGAGAAAAAACAGCATCTGGAACAGTATCTGCTCTCCCTCGGGAGTGTTCTGGTCGCTTTTTCCTCCGGCGTGGATTCCACCTTTCTGTTAAAGACTGCCCACGATATCCTGGGAGATCAATGTGCAGCCGTGACTGCCCGTTCCTCGATCTTCCCTTCCAGGGAATCGAAGGAAGCAGCTACCTTCTGCCGCAAGGAAGGGATCCGGCAGATCACGTTGGACGTCGATGAACTTTCCATCGATGGGTTCAGCAGCAACCCGCCGGACAGATGCTATCTGTGTAAACGTTCCATATTCCGGCAGTTTCAGGAGACAGCCCGACAGGAAGGTTTTTCCCATGTAGTCGAAGGCTCTAATGTGGATGACCTGGGAGATTACCGTCCGGGCCTTAAGGCGATTGCCGAACTTCAGATCCTAAGCCCTCTCAGGGAAGCCGGCCTCACCAAATCAGAAATCCGCTCCTTATCGAAAGATCTGGATCTTCCCACCTGGAATAAGCCTTCATTTGCCTGCCTGGCTTCAAGATTTGTCTATGGAGAGGAGATCACGGAGCAGAAACTCTCTATGGTGGAACTTGCCGAGCAGCGGCTTCTTGATCTGGGGTTCAGGCAGTTCCGTGTACGGATCCATGACAGCCTGGCCCGCATCGAACTGGAGCCTGCTGAGATAGATCGTTTTATGCAGGGAAATATCCGTTCCGAGGTCTGTGCTTATCTTCATGAACTTGGTTTTTTATATGTAACACTCGACCTGGATGGCTACCGGACAGGAAGCATGAACAAAGTCCTGACAGAAAAGGATCTGAAACAATGATGAAAGAAACTACAGCCTGTGATGACAACAGGATCATGCTCCGGCAGATGAAACTCATCCCTGTGCAGACTGCTGCCGGTGTCAGGATGATCAACCCTGAAGAACTGCTTTATGCGGAAATATACCGAAATGAGACTTGCTTTGTTTTTGCAGAACAAAGGATCGACAGCACTGTATTGCCGGCCGAGGCAGAGCCTTTGCTCGTACCGTTCGGTTTCTTCCGGTGTCACAGAAACTATATTGTGTCTCTTCAAAAGATCACATTTATCGGTAAAGAATATATCACCATGGAAAATGGAGATTCCATCCCCCTGAGTATGCAGAGAAGAGACGATTTTCTGGCTGCATGCACCGAATTCATGAGAAGAAACTGATCTTTTCTGACAGACAGACCCCTGCTGACATTTTATGCTCTGCAGGGGTTTTTTTGTGGTACTCGGGCGGATTATCCGTTATAATAAAGTCAACGTTCATAACAAGAATAACTATTAAGTAAGAACAGGAGTATTCCATGAAAAACCAAGATATCATTATCCGGGATCCTTTTATCCTGCTGGTCGGGGACACCTACTACATGTACGGTTCCAACAGCCTGAC
>JAFWOB010000151.1 GCA_017510065.1 Parasporobacterium sp. | reverse complement strand
TCTGTTTTACGGACGCGAAGTCCAGGAAAGGGAGACGCCATACCGTCACTCCGTCATTCTAACAGCTTAAGCAACAAGACGGTATAGATCCCATCTGGCTGATGGGTATCTATACCATAAATACATTGTAGTAGAAAGGAGTTATTAAAATGGCAACAAGAAAAGGTTTCAAGTTAATGCTGACTCTTCTGCTGACACTGGTGCTGGTGTCTGCAAGCGTGATCAGCGTATCCGCGGAGGGCGGCAAGCATATAAATGCGGCGCTGTACTGGTTCGGGACCAGCCTGGATCCGGCTGTGGAATGGGATGGCTGGACCACCTGCCGTGCCGGCATTACGGAGACTCTGGTAACGGTAAATGAAAACTATGAGATCGTTCCGCTTCTTGCGGACAGCTGGGAGCAGACCGATGATACCACCTGGAACATGCATATCCGAGAGGGAGTTACCTTCCATAACGGAAAACCGGTGGATGGAGAAGCTGTCAAGAAGTCCTTCGAGCGTGCGTTCGCAACGCAGGAACGTGCAGTCACCGCAGCAAAGATCGAGAGTATCGAAGCGGACGGACAGAATGTGATCTTTAAGACCACAGAGCCTTTCGGCGCTTTCCTGGCGAATATTTCCGAGCCGATGTATTCCATCGTGGATGCGGATGCGGATACGGATTTTGCCAGTGCGCCTATTGCGACCGGACCTTATATGGTGACCGGATTTGAAGTGAATACCTTTATTGAACTGGCAAAATATGACGGCTACTGGAACGGCGCTTCGGATGTGGATACCATCACGGTAAAGAACATCGATGACGACAGTACCAGAGGTATGGCACTGCAGTCCGGAGAAATGGACATCGTGCAGCGTGTGGCCTGGACAGACATTCCGGTCTTCGAAGCAGATGATCAGTTTGTGGTTTACAACACACAGGGAGCCCGTACCAGGATCCTGGTATTTAACTACAGAAATGAAATGCTGCAGGATCTCAACGTCAGAAAAGCCATTATCGCCAGCATTGATTACGACGCGCTGGCAGGCGTTCTGGGCAGCGGCGTGAGCAAGGCAGGAGCTCCGTATCCGGCATCTGCTCCTTACGGTTATGATGAACTGGAGAAGCAGGAGTACGATCCGGAAGCAGCGGCAGCTTTGCTGGCGGAAGCCGGTTATGAAGATGCCGACGGCAACGGATATGTGGAAAAGGACGGTCAGGAGCTGGCGTTTACCATCACCTATGAAAACACCGGCTATACCACCATGCTGGAGGCAGTGCAGGATATGGCCAAGCAGTGCGGGATCCATTTCGAATTGCAGCAGGTAGACAGCATTTCCGATTTTAAGGACAACGGCAATTATGATATTGTCGCAACCAACTGGCAGGTACTTTCCACGGGCGATCCCCAGTGGTTCCTGGACAGCATGTACAAGACCGGTTCTTCCAGCAACTTTGCCCAGTACAGCAACGAAGAACTGGATGCCGTGATCGAAAAACTGGCACAGACATTTGACATCGAAGGCAGGGAGGCTCTCACCATCGAAGCCGAGAAGATCCTTCTGGCTGATGCGGCAAGTATTTACCTGGTAGGCGAAAACAACTTCGTCGTAGCGAATGCAAAGGTACAGAATGTGGTGCCGTACCCCATCGACTACTACTTCATCGACAACGGACTTTCCATCGAATAAAAGAGGCTTTTATGGCAATTCTGGAACTGGAACACGTATCCGTCAGTTATGACGGACAAAGACATGCAGTGGATGATGTCTCCTTCTCCGTAGAGGAGGGGGAGATCATCTCCCTGGTTGGGGAAAGCGGCAGTGGTAAATCCACCCTGCTGCACTGTATGCAGGGGCTTCTTCCGAAAAGCGCGGCTGCCCGGGGAAAGATCACCTTGTTCGGGGAAAACATGCTGGAGTTGTCGGAAGATCGAAGACGCAGGATGCGCGGGGAACAGGTCGCCATGATCTTTCAGGACACCGGGCGTTATATGAACCCCATCGCCAGGGTGGGAAAACAGTTTACCGGCTATCTGAAACTGCATCTGGACAAAAGCAGGGAAGAATTGCTGGAACTGGAAAGGCAGATGCTGGAAAAGGTGCATCTGTACGATGTGGACCGGGTACTGCACAGCTATCCATTTGAACTGTCCGGCGGCATGCGGCAAAGAGTGGGGATTGCGATAGCCCTTTCGCTGCATCCCAGACTCCTGCTGGCGGATGAGCCGACCAGCGCTCTTGATGTCACCGTCCAGGCACAGGTGGTGAAGGAATTGGTACAGCTGTGCCGGGAAGAATGCGCAACGATCATCCTGGTCACGCACAATATGGGAGTCGCCGCCCATATATCCGATAAGATCGGCGTCATGCAAAACGGAAAACTGGTGGAGTGGGGAAGTGCCCGGGATGTGATCCGGCATCCTCAGGAGGCGTATACGAAGAGCCTTCTTTCCGCCATCGTGGAACTGGATGACGAACAGTTCCTTTGTCGATGATCCATGATACCGGACGGTCAGGTCCATATTGTGTCACAGGAAGAAAGAGGATCCTTCATGAATCAGGAATTGCTGAAACTGGATCAGGTATCCAAAACATTTCGAAACGATAAGGGGCATGCGATCCAGGCCGTAAAAGAGGTCTCTTTTCGGGTCATGCGAGGACACAGCATCGGAATTGTCGGGGAAAGCGGCTGCGGGAAAAGCACCCTGGCCCGACTGATCACGGGACTGACGCCATTGGACGCGGGAGAGATCCTTCTGGAAGGGAACCGCATCTGCGGGCTTTCCGGAAAAGCGCAGCGTCAGGTCTACCGTCAGATACAAATGGTGTTTCAGGACCCGTATTCTGCCATCAGCCCCAGGATGCCTGTGGGAACGTTTCTGACCGAGGGACTGGTGCATTTCGGAATGATCTCCCGGAAGGAAGCAGGAAAAGAAGCGGAAAGACTGCTGCAGATGGTGGATCTGGAGCCGCAGCTTTCCCAAAGGCTTCCGCATCAGCTATCCGGAGGCCAGCTGCAGCGGGTGGTGATCGCAAGGGCCATCTCCATTCATCCGAAACTGGTGATCCTGGATGAAGCCACCAGCGCGCTGGATGTATCGGTACAGGAACAGATCCTTGAGCTGCTGGTGCGGCTTCAGAAGGAATATGCTCTGACCTACCTGTTTATCGGGCATGATCTGGCGGTGGTAAGAAGTATCACGGAAGAGATCCTGGTCATGAAAAACGGAGCGATCGTGGAAAAACTTCCTGCAAAAACGCTGGTCCGGGATGCCCGGGAGGACTATACAAAGCAGCTTTTATCAGCCGTTTTTTCCGTCAGGGAGTTTCAGGAACCCTGATCAGAGAACATGACCGGTCGCAGAACGCGATCCGGTAAAGAAGGGAATAAGAGATGGAACAAAAAAGAAGAATTCTTGCCGTCAGTTTCGGGACCAGTTTTCCGGATGCAAGAGAAGCTTCGATCGGCGGGATCGAAAAAGCCCTTTCGGCGGCATTTGGCGGAGATAAGGTGTATCGGTGTTTTACCAGCGGCATGGTGATCCGTCATATCAAGGCCAGCGAGGGACTTGAGATCGATGACCCGCAGAAAGCACTGGAAAGAGCAGTGCAGGAAGGTGTCAGCGAATTGCTGATCCAGCCGACGCATATCATGAAAGGCGCAGAATTTCAGAAATTCATGAACGTGCTGGAGAAATACAAAGAACAGTTCCGCAGCGTGAAAGTGGGGGATCCGCTTTTGAGTACGGAAAAAGATCTGGATGCTCTGGCCAACGTGCTGCAGCAGATGATCGGCGGACTGCGGGAAGCGTCGGATGCGGTTGTTCTGGTGGGACACGGATCGGAAACGCAGGCGGATCAGGTGTACGGGAAACTGCAGGAAAAGCTGATAGAAAAAGGCGGCCGAAACGTTTATGTAGGAACCCTGGAATCATCCCCCGGCGTGGAGGAGATCAGAAAAATACTGCAGAAAGAACCGGAAATACGCCGCGTTGCATTGGTGCCTTTGATGGTTGTGGCAGGAGATCATGCTGTAAATGATATTGCAGGACAGGACCATTCCTGGAAGTCGGCGCTGGAAGGAGCAGGATATGAGGTCAAGGCTGTTCTGGCGGGACTGGGGGAGTATCCGGCAATCCAAAAGCTCTATGCGGAGCATTTACGGCGTGCAGGAGAAGAATAAAGAACGAACAGAAAAGTTATGAGAAAAAAGATCACCGTACGAATACTGCTTGCAGGCATATTGGCTGCTTTACTGGCCGGTACAGCGAAGGCGGAACCATATACTTTTACAGATGACCTGGGACGGGAGATCACGGTAGATGCCCCGACGAAGGTGATCCCGACCATCGGAAGCTATACAAAGATCTGGATGCTGGCAGGCGGTACAGACAGTATTGTGGCAGCATCCAATGATTCCTGGGAGGAATTTCATCTGGAGCTTCCGGAATCCACAGTCAATCTGGGAAAGACCAAAGAACTGAATCTGGAACTGCTCGCTGCGCAGGAACCGGATCTGATCCTGGCCAGTGCCAATACACAGGCGGGGCTGGAGCGCCTGGAGACCTATGAAAACATGGGGCTAACAGCAGCTTATTTCACCGTAAATAATGTAAATGATTATCTGCGCATGCTGAAGATCTGCACGGATATCACCGGCAATGAAGCGGCTTATGAGCAATACGGCACCGAAGTTTCCGGACAGGTGCAGCAGGCGAAGGCCCTGGATGACGGATCTCATCCGACGGTTCTGTACGTCCGGATATCCGGGAAAGGGATCACGGCCAAATCCTCCCAGGGCAATATCCTCGGGGAGATGCTCCTTGACCTTGGCGCGGATAATATCGCTGACCGGGAGGAGTCTGTCCTGGAGGATCTCAATATGGAAATCATATTGAAAGAAGATCCTGAGTACCTCTTTGTTGTCAAACAGATCGGGGATCAGGACAGGATCGAGAGCATTTACCAGGAAATGCTGACACAGGATCCGGCCTGGGGAAGCCTCAGCGCGGTGAAAGAAGGACGCCTTTATCTGATGGATGCAGACCTCTATAATCTGAAACCCTGTGAACGGTGGGGAGAAGCGTATCTGAACCTGGCGGAGATCCTTTATGAAAAAGACTGAAAGGCCCTACTTGTTCTGTCTCGGGCTGGCAGCCGCGGGAATCCTGATCCTGATCCTGTCCCTGTGTATCGGTGCAGTCCCGGTCCCTCCGGGAAAAGTGTTCGCTGCCCTGAATGGAACCTGTGAAGAGACGTATATCAACAATATTATCCTGTATACAAGGATTCCCAGAGTCTGTGCCGGAATGATCGCAGGCGCAGCGCTTTCCTCTGCCGGCGTGGTGATCCAGTCGGTCCTGTCCAATTCGCTGGCGTCTCCGCATGTTTTGGGGGTCAATGCCGGTGCCGGATTTGCGGTCGCACTGGTTCTTGCCATATTTCCTTTCAGCATCCGCTTTGCTCCTGCAGCAGCTTTTGCCGGTGCGCTCACAGCGGTCCTGGTTGTTCTGTTCATTTCCGAAAAAGCTAAAGCGTCTAAAACGTCCCTCATTCTGGCCGGAGTTGCCATTGAATGTATCTTTGCAGCGGCTACAGAAGCGGTGCTGCTGTTTAAGCCGGATGCTCTGGCTGGGTATACGGATTTCCGGATCGGCGGATTCTCAGGCGTTCCCATGTCTAAGCTGGTGATCCCGGGAATAGCGGTACCGGTGATCATCATCGGTCTGCTTTTGGCATCTCATTATCTGGATGTCATGATGTTGGGAACGGATACTGCGCAGTCTCTGGGGATCTCTGTCAAAAAGGCCAGAGTGGTGTTTCTGGGAGCAGCGGCTCTTCTTTCCGGACTGGCAGTCAGCTTTGCCGGAGTTCTGGGATTCGTGGGCCTGCTGGTTCCTCATCTGATGCGCAGGATCGTGGGAGAAGGAAGCCGGCCGCTTCTTCTGGCCAGCGCCATCGGAGGAGCGATACTCCTTTCCGCCTGTGATCTTCTGGCGAGAACGCTGTTTACCCCATTTGAGATCCCGGTGGGGATCATCATGTCCATGATCGGAGACCCCTTCTTTATATTCCTGGTATTTCGGCGAAAGAAGAGAAAATATGATTGAGATAAATAATGTGACAGCAGGATATGAAGATTCCCCGGGAAGGGCTGCTCTGGCAGGTCTGTCCGCAGTTTTTCCGGATCGGAAGCTGACAGTCATCATTGGACCGAATGGTTCCGGAAAAAGCACTCTTCTTAGAACGATCATGCGTTTTCTGCCCGCAGCAGCAGGAACGATCCGACACAATGGAGTGGATCTTGAAGAGATGAATGAACGGGAAATAGCCAGAAAAACCGCCTATCTGCCCCAGAACCGTCCCATTCCCCAGATCCGTGTCAGGGAAATGGTCCTTCACGGCCGGTTTCCGTATCTTTCTTTTCCGCGGCAATACAGCCGGCATGACAGAGAAATCGTCCTTCAGGCCCTTAAGGATGCAGATGCCTCGGAACTGGAAAAACAGTATATGCATGAACTTTCCGGAGGGCAGCGTCAGAAAGTATACATCGCCATGGCACTGGCACAGCAGACGGATAATATCCTGATGGATGAGCCAACGACGTATCTGGATATCCGCCACCAATATGAGACGATGCGCCTTCTGAAGCGGATCGCAAAGGAGGGAAGATGTACCGTTGCCGTACTGCACGACCTGGGCATGGCCTTTGGCTTTGCGGATCAGATGATCGTTCTGGAGAGGGGAACCATACGTCTCCAGGGAACCCCGGAGGAAGTGTATAGCGCTGCTATTATTCCGGAAGTCTTTGGCGTCGATCTGGTCAAAACCGGTGATGAGTCCGGGAAAACGTTTTATTACACAAGGGAATTGCAGCACGAATGATCCTGACAACTCCTGTCGGCGGAGAGATTTAAAAAACATCTTGTATTAGTCTGCCGAATATGCTAGAATCTCTGCCATATTAGCAAAGCACCGCGCAAAAGCGCGGACCAATGGGGAATGATGAATATCAGCAGGAACCTTTTCTTCAATCACTTTTTCTTTTTCTTTACATCGGATACGAGGTAAAGGCAATTTGTGATGCAAAGGGTTCGATACGGAATAGGACAAGGCGGCACAGATTGCAGGTGCCGCTTTTTTATTTGCCGCTTACCAAAGGAGGATACCAATGATCATCGTATTAAAACCGGATGTGGATGCAAGCAAACAGGAGCAGTTGACCGGATGGTTGGAAGAGATGGGCGTGCGCGTCCATGTGGCAGTGGGCGACTACCAGACCGTGCTCGGGTTGATCGGAAACACGGACAACATCGACGCGGATCTGATCGAAAGCCTGGATATCGTGGATTCCGTAAAACGGGTCTCGGAAAGCTTCAAGACCTGCAACCGCAAGTTCCATCCCGATGATACCATCGTACAGGTGGGAGATGTGAAGATCGGCGGGGGGCATTTTGCCATGATCGCTGGCCCCTGTTCCGTCGAAACGCAGGAGCAGATCACCGGGATCGCGAAAGAGATTAAACAGACAGGCGCCAATATGCTGCGGGGCGGTGCGTTCAAGCCCCGGACCTCCCCCTATGATTTCCAGGGCTTGAAAGCGAAAGGGATCGAACTGCTGAAGATCGCCCGCAAGGAAACCGGTCTTCCCATCGTGACGGAGATCATGTCCGTTGTCGACCTTCCGCTGTTTGAAGATGTGGATGTGCTGCAGGTGGGCGCCAGGAACATGCAGAATTTCGATCTGCTGAAAGAACTGGGAATGCTTAAGAAACCGATCCTTCTGAAGCGGGGCCTGGCCAATACCCTGAAAGAACTCCTGATGAGCGCGGAATACATTATGTCAAACGGAAACGAGCAGGTGATCTTATGCGAGCGTGGGATCCGGACCTACAGCGATTATACCAGGAACACCCTGGATCTGGCGGCAGTTCCGATGCTGAAGGAACTGACGCATCTGCCGGTGATCGTAGATCCCAGCCATGCCACCGGGATCTCTCGGCTGGTCCCGCCCATGGCAATGGCAGCAGCGGCCGCAGGAGCAGACGGATTGATCATTGAAGTTCATAATGATCCCCTGCATGCCCTCTGCGACGGGGCACAGTCCCTGACGCCGGAAGAGTTCGCAAAGCTTGTCCCGAAGGTACTGAACGTCCGGGAAGCAGCATGGTCCTGATGAGAATTTCCGGACGCCGGCAGATCATTTTTCACAAACAGAAAGGGAAAACAGATATGATTACTTTAGAAGAAAGCAGAACACAGATCGACAGGATCGATCGGGAACTTACCCGGCTGATGGAAGAGCGGATGCGGACCGCCGGCGACATTGCCGCTTATAAGAAAGAGCACGGCCTTCCGGTCCTAGACGCCTCCCGGGAGCGGAGCAAACTCCGGCAGATCGCGGGGATGACGGATGAGCTGTACCGCGATGACATTCTGCAGCTGTACGGAGTGATCCTGGAACTAAGCAAGAGCTTTCAGAGCCGAATCCTGGGAACGGATGACAGCCTGGTACAGAAGATCCGGCAGTCGATCGAGGAGACCGCGCAGCTGTTTCCTTCCGATGCGTCCGTGGCCTGCCAGGGGCTTGAAGGATCCAATTCCCAGATTGCCTGCGACCGTCTGGTCCGCCATGCGAATATCATGTATTTTTCCAGCTTCGATGCGGTATTTTCCGCCGTGGAAAAAGGCCTGTGCCGCTATGGCATGATCCCGGTGGAAAACAGCACGGCTGGTTCTGTTAACGCCGTCTACGACCTGATGCAGCAGCACCGGTTTTATATCGCCAGGAGCATACGGTTAAAGGTGGATCATAACCTGCTGGCCCTTCCCGGCGCACGGCTCGAAGAGATCCGCGAGATCTATTCCCATGAACAGGCCCTTTCCCAGTGTTCCCGGTTCCTTCATGATCTGAAAGGGGTCAAGCTGGTGCCCTGCGAAAATACCGCCGTGGCAGCCAGGATGGTGGCCGAGTCCGGAAGAAAGGATATCGCGGCCCTTGCTTCCCGCGCCTGCTCGGGAATCTACGGCCTTCAGGTTCTTAAGGAATCCGTGCAGAACCAGAGCAACAACTATACGCGGTTCATCTGCATTTCCAAACAGCTGGAGATCTATCCCGGCGCCGACCGGACCAGCCTGATCCTGACACTTCCCCATGAACAAGGATCCCTGTATAAAGTGATGTCCCGCCTGTATACGCTGGGGATCAATCTGAACAAACTGGAGAGCCGCCCCATCCCCGACAGGGATTTTGAATTCCGTTTCTATTTCGATCTGGATGCCCCTGTGTATTCGCCCAAACTGCTGCAGCTGATGGGAGAGATCGGTACTATCTGCGAGAGCTTCACCTATCTGGGAAGCTACAGCGAGATGGTTTAGGGGCTTTGCGCAGCTCAGGGCTGTAACAAAAACGATGCTATGCATGATTCTTCAGAAAATCCTGTAACAAAAACGACGCTGTGCATGATTTTCAAAAATGCGCTGCAACGAAATGGGTGGTATGCATGATTTTTGCCCCTATTTGGGGGATGAAATCATGCATACCGCCATATTTTTTACAAAAAATCATGCATAGCGCCACAAATGATGCAACCGCCGACAAAAAAACACGCATACCCGTCAATTCGTTGCAGCCCCGCCGCCTGGGTTTACGCCGCCTTCCCGGCCGGCGCTTTTTTTATTGTATTTTCCTCCGGGATTATATAAACTTATCCATGTATTTCAGCCCATATATCGGATGATCATCAGGCAGGAAAAAAACATGTCACGCATTGAAAGAATCCAAACCTATCTTACCGGCGCTGTTCCGGACCGGATCCCGGTGATGACCCATAATTTCCTGATGGCTGCCAGGCAGGCCGGCGTCACCATGGCGCAGTACCGGGAACATGCAGCCGTGATCGCCGAATGTCTCATTGATGCCTGCAGAACCTATGAAACCGACGGTATCCTGGTGGATGTGGACACCGCGCTGCTTTCAAGCGCCTGCGGCGCTGAAGTGGTCTATCCGGAGGACATCGCCGCTGTCACCCTCGATAAACAGCCCAGGTCCATCCGGCAGATCACGGAGGATCTTGCAAATGTGGATCTTCTTAAGTGCGACCGCATTCGGATCTATCTGGATGCAGTGAACCAACTGTCTGAATGGTGCCGCAGAAATGACGTGTTCCTCCGTGCCAATGCGGACCAGGGGCCGTTTTCCCTGGGGTGCCTTCTGGTGGGGATGGAAGAGTTCATGATGCTCCTTCCGGACGAAGAGGAAGAGGAAAACCTGATGGCGCTGATGGAGCAGACCTTAAGGATCTGCCTGCAAATGCATCAGCTGTGCTATGAAGCGGGCGGTCATATGACCAGCTATGGAAACAGCTCGGAAGGCTGCTCCGTGGTATCGCCCGGGATCTTTCGCAAATACGGCCTGCCCTTTGAGATCCGATTGAACAGGGAATTGAAGGAGCGGGGGATTCCTACCATGTGCCATATCTGCGGCTGGACGGATCCGATCCTGGAAGATCTCGCCCGGACAGGCTGTCCCGCCTATGAGTTTGATGCCAAGACAGATATCCGAAAGGCAAAAGAGACCGGCCGCGGACATTTCGTGATCTCCGGCAACATGGATCCTGTCATGCTGGCCGGTGCCAAGCCGGATACTGTGCGGGAAGAAGCGAAGCAGCTCCTGGATCTGTTCCGGGGCGAAGGAGGCCTCATGATCGGTCCCGGCTGCGCGCTCGCTCCCGATACACCGGGGGAGAATATCCATGCCCTGGTGGACGCGGCCCGTAAATGGGGCTGAAGGCCAGGCGTTCTGCTGAAGGCCCGGCAGTTCCGGAAACAATACAATAACATACGAGTGGGGAATATATATGGAATCGATTATCAGTCAATTTGCCATTGATGGAAACCTTATATCCTGCGAGCCGTATGGCAGCGGGCACATTAACCGCACCTATCTGGTGGTTACCGACCGCAGGAATTATGTGCTGCAGTGCGTGAGCGGCGCGGCGTTTCACAATATCCCGGGGCTGATGGACAATGTGGTCCGGGTGACGAAGGCGCTGGCGCTTCAGAATGAGGATCCTCGTTCGTATCTGCATCTGGTCCCGGCCCGGACGGGCGG
This sequence comes from Parasporobacterium sp., assembly GCA_017510065.1. GTDB lineage: Bacteria > Bacillota > Clostridia > Lachnospirales > Lachnospiraceae > RGIG5612. The sequence goes on along the minus strand of JAFWOB010000151.1, from coordinate 6,256 downwards.
TTACTGGATCTTAAGCGATAAGGGAGAATACTGGCGGATCTATGAATTTGTCGAACATACCCTGTGCCTTCAGACGCCGGAGAGTCCTTCGGATTTCTATGAGAGCGGGGTGGGATTCGGAAGATTCCAGAGACAGCTCAGCGATTTTCCCATTGATACTCTGGTGGAGACGATCCCGCGGTTTCACGATACCATCGACCGCTACCGCCTCTTTAAGGAAGCGCTGGCAGCAGACTGCTGCGGACGGGCAGCCGCTGTGAAGAAAGAGACCGAATTCTTCCTGGACCGGGAAGAAGAAGGCGGCACTTTGGTGCGGATGCGCGAAAGCGGGGAACTGCCCACCCGGGTCACCCATAATGACACCAAGCTGAACAATGTCCTTCTGGATGCAGACACGAGAAAAGCCCTGTGCGTCATCGACCTTGATACGGTCATGCCGGGACTGGCGGCCTACGATTACGGCGACGCCATAAGGTTCGGGGCTTCCACAGCTGCCGAAGATGAGAAGGACCTTGATAAGGTAACCGTGGATCTTACCATGTACAAAGCCTTTTCTGACGGCTTTATCCCGGAATGCAGCTCTCTTACAGAGGCAGAGCTTGCCACACTGCATCTGGGAGCCAAGATCATGACGTTGGAAAACGGGATCCGTTTCCTGACGGATTATCTGAAAGGGGATGTTTACTATTCCATCGCCCGCCCGGAACACAACCTGGACAGAGCCAGAACGCAGATCCGCCTGGTGCAGGACATGGAAAAGAAATGGTCTGCCATTGAAAAGATCATGCAGGATTACCGCTGATCATAAAGGGCAGCCGTTCAATCTCAAAGTCAGGCCGGTATTTGATCAGCCCTTGACGCCGCCGGAGGTAAGGCCTGAGGTCAGGTGCTTTTCGATGCAGATAAACAGGATAACCACCGGGATCGTCGCGATGAGGGAGGCGGCAAACAGATACTCCCACTCGATCATGTTGAAGGAGGAGAACTGCGTGATGCCGACGGTGATCGGACGATTTGACGAGGTGGAAATGAGAACGGTGGAAATGGTATATTCGTTCCACGCGTTGATAAATACAAAGATCAGGGCCGTGACAATGCCCGGTGCCGCCATCGGAAGGAGCACTCTGGTCATGGAGCCCATGGTGCTGCAGCCATCGATCATGGCCGCCTGTTCCATTTCCGGGGAAATGGAGACAAAGGTACCCCGAAGCAGCCAGATGGCAAATGCCTGATTGAACGCGGCATTGATCAGCATCAGACCCAGCACGGAATCGTTCAGGTGCATGGTGGTCATCAGCTGGGACAGGCCGATCAGCAGAACGACCGGAGAGAACATCTGGCTCATGATGATAAATCCGAGGAAGAGCTTCTTGCCGGCAAAATTCATGCGGGCCATGGCGTATGCCGCCGGAATGCCGCAGAGCATCGCCAGGATCGTTGCGCCGCCGGCGACCATCAGCGAGTTCAGAAGATATCTGGGCACGCCGCGGTTGATGATGTCGATCAGGTTCTGGAATTTCCATTCAGATGGGAAGATATGCAGGAAATACATATCCAGGGTTTCCGCGTTGGAACGAAGAGCCGTGATCAGCATCACGTAGTACGGATACAGCGTCACGATGCAGACGATGATGATAAAGAAATACAAAAGCCCCCGAAGGAGTGTGCTTTTCACTGTGCCGAACCGGATCTGAATGGCTCCCAGCAGCATCAGGAAGAAAAGAATCATGAGAAGCCACAGCATCCAGGAACAGTCGAAACTCAGCTTGCCAAGGACCGAATCGATGTTGTCGCCTGCGCTGCCGCCAAATAAAAACCGGTCGATCTGGGGGTACAGCACATCCTTTCCTTCCTGCATCAGATCGTTGCTGTACAGATAGATCCTGCGGCTGAAGGTGTAGGTGTTCATCATGGCAAACACGGGAACGGTCAGCAGCGCGATCAGACTGAACCATCCGGAAGCGGAGCGCAGCATCTTTGCGCGTTTCGGAAGATACTTCGGAAGCGTTCCCGAAGTTTTGGCCAGTCCGGCCAGCATGCAGAGCGCAGCCAGGATCATGCAGGCCAGCATGATGCGCAGCACATGCGCCGAGGCAAAAGGCTGCCCCAGAAATGAGAACAGATTCTTAGTCTGGGTTTCGCTGATGGTGAAAGTCACTAAAGAGGTGGTCTCACCTTTGGAGTTGGTGCGTTCCAGCACATCCTCCGACAGTTCCACCTGAAAGCCCTGGCTGGTGTATTCTTCCAGGACCTCCTGGGCCTGCGCCAGAGCTTCCTGGTATTTTTCATCTCCAACCGTTGTGTTGGAGCTTTTTTTCGTATAGACCACCGCCTGGAACGAATACATTGGAAGGCTCATCACAACAAGTGCAAGGACAAGCCCCAGAAGCAGAAGGCCGGCAGCCAGACGGTTCTGTTTTTTGATCTCCCGTTCCATCACTTCTCCTCCTTGCGCATGACGCCGAACATATAGATTCCCGCACAGATACACAGGATCAGGAATCCGATCACAGACAGGGCTGTGGCCGGTCCTTTCTTGCGGTCGTAGAAACTGAGCATGTACAGGAAGGTGATCATGGTGTCTGTCTTATTGGCAGGCGCTCCTTTCGTCATGGTGTAGATGATGGGGAAGGAGTTGAAGACATAGATGATATTCAGGACCGTGCTGACGGTGAGGGAAGGACGCACCATGGGAAGGGTGACATTCTTCAGTTTGCTCCAGAATCCCGCGCCGTCCATGATCGCGGCTTCATACAGGGAATCGTCAACGGACTGAAGACCCGCGAGCACGCAGAAAGTGACAAAGGGAATGGTAACAAAGATGCCGACGCCGCATTCCCAGATGAACTCGATCTGGAAGCTGGACCGCCAGTTAACAGCTTGCTTGATGACTCCCAGGTTCAGCAGGATGTCATTGAGATTGCCGTATTCGTATTTGATGATATAGTTCCATACCGAAGCCTGAATGACCAGAGAGGTGGCCCAGGGCAGGACCAGGATGGACCTGGCGATCTTGCGTCCGTGGAATTTCTGGTTCAGGACCATGGCAATGATAAATCCTATGACAGTGGAAAGTCCCACAACAGCGATCACCCAGATCAGGGTATTCAGCATGACCGTTTTGAACGCCGGAAGGTTCACGGCATCAATATAGTTCTGAAAGCCGTTAAATTTGCCCACCACCCCGGATTTGGAGATCTCGCTGAAGGAGAGCTTAAATACAAGGATGATAGGATAAATAACAAATATGGCGATCAGCGCGATGCTGGGAAGAAGCCACAGATAGGGCGTCCATTTTGATCGGTTGAAACTTGTATACATAGGCCTTCACCACCTGTCAGAATAATAAAACGGCATAATAAAAAGCAAAGCTGGCCGCGAGGGCCAGCTTTGCGCTTAAATCAAATCAGCCGCCAAGTTCAGCCTGAAGAGCATCCAGTTCAGCCTGGATATCAGCTCCTGTCAGAGCACTCTGTTCAGCCTTGATCACGCCCTGTTTTACCTGATCCCATTCAGCCTTAGCTGCAGGATAGAACTGGCAGGTAGCCAGGACATCCAGCCATGCGCCGAAGGACGGGTCGGAAGCAACCAGTGCCTCAACAGCAGAGTTTACTGCGGGCAGGAAGCCTTCCATGCTTACCCAGCCAACATAGTTCTCGGGAGCATAGAAGAAGGTGAGGAACTTGCCGATAGCTTCGTTACGTGCAGCCTGGTCCGGAGCAGCATCATCCTTGAATGCCATGATACGGTCCATAACGCCGACGGAAGAACCGGTCTTGCCTTCATTTGCGGGGATGCCTGCGGTAGCCATGTTGATCTCGCCGCCCTTGTCAGCTACATAGGTCGGAAGCTGGTTCGGAGCGATCAGCATTGCCATCTTGCCGGCAGCGAACATATCCTGAAGGTCATAACGGGTTTCGGTAGCCGGATTCGGGTTGGTGTATCCGTTTGAGATCAGGCTGAGAGCGAAGTTGATGCCTTCCACGTTCTCCGGGGAGTTTACTGCCCAGTTGCCGTCTACGTCAACAAATCCGCCGCCATTGCCCCATGTATAATAAGCAAATGCAGCCTGGCCTTCATCAGTGGTCATATCAATGCCCCACGGATAGATCTCGCCATCATAGAAATCGATGATTGCCTGGGAAACATCTTCCAGCTCAGCCCAGGTGGTGGGAACTTCTACGCCGACTTCTTCCAGGATATCTACGTTGTAGAACATAGCGCGGGCGGAAGCCAGGTCCGGAACTGCCCATACAGTGTCATCGATAATGGACTGCTCGATGAATGCCGGGAAGAAATCCGCATACAGCTCTTCCGGGCAGTAGTCGCTGACAGGCATAAGCAGACCGTCATTAGCGTAGTTAGCAAAGACGTCGATGTTCAGGATGTCAGGAGCGTTATTGTTGGTGATGCGGGTGTCCACAACGGTGTACAGATCGTTCCAGGACACAACCTCAAGATTCAGCTTAATGCCCGGATTCTCGGCTTCAAACTTGTCTACAAAGTTTGTGCCGTCCATGCCGGAACCAAGGAACCATTCGTTGGTGTTGGGACCATACTGGGCGATGATAACATCCAGCTCGATCTCGTCATCCGCTGCGAAGGTCATGGATCCGAGGGCAAATACCATTACAACAGCTAACAACAGTGCAATCAGCTTTTTCATTTGTTTTTTCTCCTTCATATTATTATTTGTCATATAAAACGACGATTTTATTGTAGTGTTAAGATAATAATTTGTCAATAAGTGCATAAATGCATGGAAAATCAAGTAACAAATTGTACAACATCAACAAAAACAAGGGTCTAAATCGTCCTGCAGCACCACAGCAGGCATGCTATAATATCCAAAAAGAAAAGAAAGATGAACATGAGATGAGGTGTTATATTTCCGAATTAATAGAAGAAGAAAAGCTCAGGCAGATCATAAAGGGATCCGGCCTGGGAGTGGAGCTGATCTCTTTCAGTATTTCCGACAACCTGGACCGGTTTGAAGATACGATGGAACGGATGCAGAATATGCTGGAGCTGATGGGGCATCCGCCGGTTACGATCCACGGGCCATTCCTGGATCTCAATCCCGCGGCTTTTGACAGCGGGATCCGGAAGATCACGGAAAAGCGGTTCGCTCAGGCATTCGAAGCGGCCCGGATCCTTTCGGCAGACAAGGTGATCTATCACAGCGGCATGGTCCCGACAGTGTATTTCCTGGAAGGCTGGGCTGCGCGGGAGGCGGATTTCTGGAAAGAGTTTCTTTGGAACCGCTCCGGGATCACGGTCTGCCTGGAAAACGTGCTGGACCGCGAGATAGAACCTTTCGCCGAGATCTTTGACCGGGTCGGCCATCCGGATCTGGGAATGTGCCTGGACCTGGGACATGCCCATTGCTATTCCAACCATTCTGCTGTGGAATGGGCAGGCGCCCTCAAGCAGTATATCCGCCATGTGCATTTTCATGATAACCATGGCGTGAAGGACGAGCATCTGGCCTTGGGGGAAGGCAGCGTTCCCTGGAAAGAGGTTCTGGGGATCCTCGCAGATGCGCAGCCGGATCTTACCTGCACCATCGAATGCAGCAGCGAAGAGAGTATCCGCCGGAGCCTCCGGGCACTGGAAAACTTTATCCGCTGACACTGTGCCGGCGTTCTTTTTTAGCCGAAATATCGAAATCACAAACAGTTTATAAGGGTTCTCACATTATCATATATATATAGGAGGAAACATTATGAAACATTTCATTCGAAGAGTATCTGCCATCTTGCTGATGCTGGTACTGGCGCTCTCACTTTGTGCTGCAGCCGCGCCTGAAGGGGAGTCTGCAGGCGGTCCGGGCGGAGAGTCTGCGGGAGAGCCGGGAGCACCGTCTGATGGAGGATCCCCGGGCGGTGAAGGCGGATCCGGTGGTCCGGGAGGCCCGGGAGGTCCGGGAGGAGCCGGTCAGGAATTCGGCACGTTTGAAGAGATTGCTGAATCTGCCGGTGTCATCATTGAAAACGGAGAAGTCAGCTATGCGAAGGACTGGGACGGAACCGTTTCCGGCGAGATCACAGCCGACAGCATGAAAGGCAGCGAAATCCATGCGGAAGAAGCCAACGCAGTCACGATCTCCCTGGCGCAGGAAACTGATACCTATGTGATCGAAGATTCCGAGATCTCTGCATCTGCCGGTCAGAGAAACAATGATCTTGGTTATGAAGCAGCTTTTGGCGTTGGCGTTGCTGTAAACACCGGAGAACTGTGGATCCGAAACAGCCAT
>JAFWOB010000023.1 GCA_017510065.1 Parasporobacterium sp. | reverse complement strand
GTGATTTTTGAGCCGGAATGGGCCAAAAAATCGTTCATACCCGCAATTTTATTGCATTTTTCAGGAAAAAATCGTTCATACCCGTCAAATCGTTGCAGGGGGGTCCCTGAAAATCATTCATACCCGTCAAATCGTTGCAGGCCAGCCCAGCTGACAATTCGCAGGCGCTTACATCCTATGTATCAGCGGAATGATATGTCAGCATGCAGAAATAAGCATCCGGAGCAGGAGGATTCTCCCTCATATCTTGCTGTCGTATGTGATTTAGAATTGATATTGAAATTCCAATATGATACTATATGTTGTGGTGCGGACTATATGTCTGCCTGCTTATGTTGTGTATTATAGGCTGAGGTGATAAATGTCATACGTTGCCCTTTACAGAAAATTCAGACCGCAGACTTTTGATCAGATCAAAGGGCAGGAACATGTGGTACAGGCTCTTCGCAATCAGATCCTGCAGGACAGGATCGGACATGCGTATCTGTTTACCGGGACCAGGGGAACAGGAAAGACATCCGCGGCAAAGATCTTTGCCAAGGCAGTCAACTGCCTTCACCCGACTGAACAGGGCCCATGCAATGAATGTGAGAACTGCCGTTCCATCAATGCAGGCAATTTTGTGGATGTCACCGAGGTGGACGCAGCCTCCAACAACGGCGTGGACGATATCCGGCGCATCATAGAAGAGGTACGCTATACACCGGTAAAAGGGAAATATAAAGTTTTCATCATCGATGAAGCGCATATGATCACCGGGCCGGCATTTAACGCGTTTCTGAAGACCCTGGAAGAACCGCCGGCCTATGCGGTCTTTATCCTGGCTACGACGGAGCCGCACAAGCTTCCGATCACGATCCTGTCAAGATGCCAGCGGTATGATTTCAGAAGGATCACCTCTGAGAAGATTACGGAGAATCTTGCGCGGATCGCCGAGCAGGAAGGCGTCAGCGCTGAGCCGAAGGCTTTATCCTATATCGCCAGGATGGGTGATGGATCCATGAGGGATTCCATCAGTCTTCTGGACAAATGTATTGCTTTCCGGCTGGGAGACGACCTGACATATGAAAATGTACTGGATACGCTGGGAACCGTGGATACGGAAGTGTTCTCCCGGATGTTCAGCAGTATCTGCCGGGGAGATGTCACTTCAGCGCTCTGCATCATAGACGCAGCGGTATCAGAAGGACGGGATCTGACGCAGTTTACCACGGATCTGATCTGGTATCTTCGCAATCTCCTGATGGTCCGGGCTGCCAATTCCGATGATCTGGAGATCCTTGGCGTTTCTCCGGATAATATGCAGCAGCTGTCCCGGGATGCCGCGATTGCGGACGCAGAGACTCTGATCCGTTACATCCGGATCCTGTCGGAGCTTCTGAATCAGATCCGGTTTTCTGCCAGTAAGCAGGTGCTTCTGGAGATCGGCGTGATCAGACTGGCCAGACCGGAGACACAGACCGATACGGCCGCGCTTGCCGATCGGATCCGACAACTGGAAAACCTGGTGCAAAGCAGAGCCGCAGCGCCTGTTATGATGCCGCAGACACCTTTCAGTTCCCGGGATCAGATCCCGGCACCGTATCCGGAGGAAGAGCAGGCACAGATGTGGAGCCCGGAACCTGATCTGTACGAGGGGCCGGAACCGTTTCTGTACGGAGGCTCGGAGCCTGATTTATATGAGTCGCCGGAACCCGCCGCCCAGGAAACAGTTACGCAGGAGATGCCTCGTCATGAAGAGGCCAGGGTTTCGGAGAGCGGTATCGCACAGGTCTGGGACAATATGATCGCTTCCTGCAGCAATGCGAGGATCCGGATCACACTGAAAAAATGTACGGCAGAGACATTGGACCATCATGCCATAAAGATCTTTGCCCCGAACATTGTCCTGCTGAAACAGCTGCAGGAGCCTGCAACGACATCTTTGCTGCGGGAACTGGCAAAGCAGGCAACAGGAAAAGATATGGAGATCCAGCTCGCGACAGGAGAAGCCGGAGCGGACCGGACAGAAGGAAAGAGCGCATTTCCGGAGGATCTTCTTCAGAATATTAATTTTAACATAGGAACGGAGGAATGGTGATTTGGGTAAAGGACGCGGTGGTTACGGCGGAGGAATGCCGGCCAATATGAATAATCTCCTGAAACAGGCACAGAAAATGCAGAAGCAGATGGAAGATGCGCAGGCTTCCCTGGAAACGGAAGAAGCGACCGCAACTGCCGGAGGCGGTGCAGTGGAAGTGACGGTATCAGGCAAGAAAGAAGTTACCAGGATCACGATCGATAAAGAAGTGGTCGACCCGGATGATGTGGAAATGCTCCAGGATCTTATCATGGCGGCGGTCAATGAGGCGCTCCGCAAAATGGATGAGATCTCCAGTCAGCGTATGAATGCCATCACGGGTGGATTCGGCGGCGGATTCGGCGGCGGACTGTTCTGATGAATTATTTCAGCGACCATATAGCAAGATTAATAGGGGAACTGTCGAAGCTGCCGGGAATCGGTGCCAAATCTGCCGCCAGGCTGGCATTTCATATTATAGAAATGCCGCAGGAACAGGCAGAGGAACTGGCGGCAGCCATTACAGACGCCAAGAAGAATATCCGGTATTGCCGGACCTGTTTTACGATCACGGATGAGGAAGAGTGTCCGATCTGCAGAAGCAAGACCAGGGATCACAGTACGATCATGGTGGTGGAAACCACCAGGGATCTTGCCGCGTATGAAAAGACCGGAAGATACGAGGGTGTGTATCACGTCCTTCAGGGAGCGATTTCCCCGATGCAGGGGATCGGTCCGTCCGATATCCGGCTGAAGGAACTTGTGGAAAGACTGCGTGGAGATGTCAGGGAAGTGATCATCGCAACAAACTCCAGCCTGGAAGGCGAAACGACAGCCATGTATATCAGCAAACTGGTAAAACCGGCAGGCATAAAGGTGAGCCGCATTGCCAGCGGAGTTCCGGTAGGCGGAGATCTGGAATGCATCGATGAAGTGACACTGCTGAGAGCCCTGGAGGGCAGGACGGAACTCTAAAACACAGAACTTAGATTTACAGAAGGATCAGAGTGACAGAAGATGGATAAAGTCGAATACAGAGAACTAATCAGAAACATCAAAAATAAATACCTGCAGAAAGATTACGAAGGCGTGATCGAAGCTGCGGATCAGCTGGATCCGGAGAAGATCAGGGAAAACAGTATCCTGGAGATCATCGCGAAAGCCTATGAAGCAGTGGGACGCAGCGATCTGGCAAGGGATATGCTGCTGATCGCTTATAAGCGTACGCCTTCCGGCAAGAGAATTGCATACAATCTTACCATGCTGAGTATCAAGCTGGAAGATCTGGACAGTGCTGTCATGTTTTATGAGGATTTCTGTAAGATGGCACCCAAGGACAGCCAGAGGCTCCTGCTGAAATACGAGATTGGCAAAGCAGGCGGAATCCCTGTCTCTGATCTTGCAAAAGTATTGGAAAACTACAATGCCAGGGAAATGGATGATAAATGGGAATATGAACTGGCCAGACTGTATCATGAGATGGGAGATGACGAAAAATGCGCGGCAGCGTGCGATCAGATCATTCTCTGGTATGCAGACGGTGAATATGAGAAAAAAGCCCTGGAACTGAAAAACATGCACAAGGCGCTGACTCCTACCCAGCAGGCCCGCTATGAAGAGATCATGGCGAATATCCTGTATAATACGCCGGGTACGGAAGAGTATGAGATCAATCAAGTCCTGGAAATCCAGCCGATGGATGCAGCTTCACCGAAACAGGAGGAAGAAGCGGATACAGACAGCGCAAAGGAAGAGCCAACGCTTCCTCAGATCGATTATGAAACATCCCATCTGGAGCCCCAGATGTTTACGGAAGAAACGGAGCCCGAAGACGAAGAGAATATCGCAGGGCAGCTGTCTCTTTCCGCAATGCTTGACGCATTCCGGAACCAGACTGTGGAAGACAGGGAACAGATGAACAAAATGGGAGAAAACCGTGCGGCACAGATCCTGGCTGAGGTAAATGATACGCACGATTCTTCTCATCTGGAACAATTTGAAAAAGATGTCAATGAAAATGAGCCGGTGAGTGAAGTGATCGAACCGGAGGTGCCGCTGCTGAGCAGAGAAGATGTGATCGAGCCTGTAGATGACGGCGGAGAAGATCTGGGAGAGAGGGCTGCAGAATTTGCATTTGAAAAAGAAGGGGAAGAGCAAGAACCCGAACCCCCCAAGACGATAGAGTCTTCTGTGGATGCGACCCAGTTTATCCCGGTGGAACAGATTGTAGCCCAGATTCCGGAGGAATCTGCGGAGAATGATACAGAGAAGGTTGCTCCTTCCGTTGTCAGGGAAACATCCGTTTTTGAAGAGATCGATCCCGGCAGCGCAGCAGGCAAAGTAACGGTGGGATCCTCTGCCCTTGATATGGAAGAACTGATCCGTGAAGCCGGCCTCGAGGAACAGGAAACCAAAGCGCAGGCGGAACAGCCTGAGACCGCCGCGGAAGAACCGGCACAGGAAGAGTCCGCGCCGGAAGCAGAAGGGCCGGAAACTGCGCCGGAAGAAGAGCAGCAGCCGGAAGTTCAGGCTCCTCAGGCGGAAGAAGGGAAAGCCCCGGAAAAAGAGTTCCAGCTGGATCTGATTTTTGGGAATTCGGTGATCCCGCAAAGACCCAGAAGAGTCAGGACGCCGGAACCGGTGAAGGAAGAGACTGCTGCAGAAAAAGCGGTGGAAGAAATATCTGAGACCGTGAAGGAAGCCGCGGAAGAGACAGTGGAAGAAACT
>JAFWOB010000150.1 GCA_017510065.1 Parasporobacterium sp. | reverse complement strand
CGGATCAGATATTTTCCGTCGATGGCATGAGGATCCGGCGTGGCGATCGCCCGCATCCGCTGGCGGATAGCGATCAGGTCCGACCGGGAAATCTCATGCTTCCATTCATGCCGGTAATGAATACCCATGCTGTATCTCCTTTTCACGTATTGCTGTTATGCTATTTATACCTTGTTTTCCTTATATGAAACTTAAATTTCTACGCAAAAAAAGAAGCTGTGCACTTTCATGCAGCAGCTTCCCTGATGGAGAGGGTATGTCTTTGGCTCTAGTAGCGAACGGTTTCAAAAGGCATCGGCCAGATATGGTCTTTATCGCAGTTGCAGAAACACGGAGGTTCCTTGTCCATCTGCATATCCGGCAGACGATACAGAACCCGCCACCAGATCCGCTGCACCTTCCACTGTCCATCCGCTTCTTTCTCATAGGTAAACCGGTATTCTCCGAGATTCAGCATAAAATGCACCGGATCATCGGTCCGTTTGAAGACAGCATTCATATTGGTCCAGCCTTCGTCAAGCCAGCTGATTTCTGCCCGGTCACAGGCTTCATTGATATAGAAATACGGAGAGCTGGTATTATGGCTGGTGGTCTCATGAGGCCGGCAGTTATCATCAAATTCCTTCAGACGGAAAAGGTTGTTGCTGATGCCGATATTTCTGCGGATATTGATGTCAATGTCTACCCGGTCCTGATCGGAGATAAAGATCAGATCCGGTGTTTTCTGCATTTCTGCTCTCCTGAGGCGCAGACCCCATTCCGGAAAGATCCTCTGCAGAGCGTAGACATCCTCCGGGTATTGATCCGCATAGTTTTCCGTTTCATAGGAAGGCGGCTCCGGCCAATGATCCTGTCCGTCCCAGACAGGCGTCTGCCCGTGTATTTTCCGGTCAATGGCAATCGGCGGGAGCTGTGCCAGCGGGATCACTTCCAGGGAAAGGATCTTCCAGCTTCCGTCTTCCCTGACAAACCGGCAATGTACACGTTCGATCTTCCGGATCGTCACTTCCTTTCCTTCTTTTCCAAACAGGCTGCTCTGCAGCTGGTAGGTGTGGCTCATCCACCAGCCTTCCGCCCGGTCATTCTGCACATCGATCACGGGTGCCCCAAGAAATGGAACAGCCAGATAGCAGTTTAGATTTGACCGTTCGGCTGCCTCGATCTGTTCCAGGGCAGATGCTGCAGTCCCCTCGGACAGAGCGGGAATCCGGATGGTTCCTTCCCCGGACTTCACGAACAGCTCCGCTGCGCCGCGCCGGTTCCGGATGCACCAGGCTCCCATCAGATTCTGGATCGCTATATGATCCTGTCCGGAAACTGTCGCTGCAGGAAGACAGAATGCCGACTGCTCGTAAAGGATCATCTCATCGGAAGATCCGGGCAGCGCCGCAAAATACTGCAGTCCATACCAGCGAAGAGCCGTGATCTTCCAGCTGTCTTTCACCAGAGCCAGATCCATGTCATACCGCATGCAGAATACACGGACCGTTCCGTCTGCCCGGTCCGCCAGATAGGAGTGGGTTTCCGCATACACCTGGCCCTTTTTTCCCTCTTCTTCCAGCTTCACGCACAGGCTGTGAGGAATGTGATACATCCGATGTCCCGCTGCTTTTTCCTTCTCAAAATATTCCTGCAGATCCCGGCAGACAGCTTCCGCTCCTTCCGACCTGAGTCCGATATCCTGCATTTCCAGCACAGCGTCCTCCGTCAGCAGCGGCAGCACTCCTGCCATCTCCATATCGTTCTGATGCTGGACGAAGAGTCCGAACACATTTTCCATCTGTGCCATATGGTCCGCTCTGGTCATTTTTGCTCTCCTTTCCTTGCAGAAGAACTGCATGGGCATCCCGCTTTTCAAAAGCAGGACGTCCATGCAGATCGTAATTGTTCGATACGTTATGATCTATGTATCTTCGGCTTATTCAACACGCAGCATGCCATAGTAAGCATGATCTCCCTGGGTAACCAGCTGAACATTTGTAATGCCGTCTGCCATACCGAGCAGAGTGTAAGCGCTTACCAGCGGGATGCAGTAGAAGTTGTCATATACCATATAATCATTGAGTTCGTTCAGTGCTGCTTTCGCTTCTTCCGGATCAACCGCAGCTTCTGCTCTTTCGATGATCGCGTCTGCAACCTCATCCTTTACGCCTGTGAAATTACGTCCATTATAATCTACCCTGCTGTCTACCGTCTTGGTCAGATCCAGAGGATTGGATGTGAAGAAGTTCGACGGGATGCAGTCATACTGTCCTTCCCAGGTAGCCTGGATCCAGGAAACGATCTCCAGGAGCTCCAGCTCGCAGTTCACGCCGACTGCCTGCAGGTTGTTCTGGATAACCTCTGCGTCTGTAGCATTGTAAACAGAGTTTACAAGGATATCAACGGTCAGAGAACCATCACCGTATCCGGCTTCTTCCAGAAGGGCTTTGGCTTTTTCCGGATCATAGGTATACGGAGTCTTGGCCGGCTGATAATACATGGAATTGCTCGGGAACATACTGTCGGCGATCTCGCCATGTCCCATATAGGAAACCATCAGGATGGCTTCTCTGTTGATCGCGTAAGACAATGCTTCACGGACCAGCGGATTGCTCATAGCTTCCGCATTCTTGCCGCCGGTGTTGATGGCCATCGCCAGGACAACCGGTGCCGGCATTTCTTTTACGGAAACACCTTCTGTTGCGTTGATCTGATCAACAGTCGCTGCTGCGATACCCTGAGCAACCTGTACTTCACCGCTCTGCAGGGAAGCTGCACGGGTAGCTGCATCCGGGATGAATTTGAACTCAATGGTATCAAAATATCCTTTCTCGCCGTAATAGTCTTCATTGCGGACAAGGATCATGTTCTCACCCTGTGTCCAGGACTGAAGCTTATACATACCGGTTCCGTTGGCTGCTGTCTGCAGACATGCTTCTGCACCGCCGGCTGCTTCCGTTACATCCTTGCTGACGATGGCAAATGCTTTGTTGCTCAGCACATTGATGATCTGGGAATACGGACGGAACGTCCGGATCTTCATGGTGTAGTCATCGACGATCTCGAAATTTGCCACATCATAGTACTGATACCAGGCTGCCACGCTCGGGCTTTCAGCGCCGATCTGGAAAGAATACAGAACATCTTCCGTTGTGATCGGATTGCCCTCGAAGTCCACGGCATTCTGTACCAGATGGATCACTGCGGTTACATCATCTTCCATTTCCCAGGATTCTGCCAGCATAGGTCTTACACCGCCGTCTGTGCTGTCATAGAATACCAGGGTATCGAACAGAGCTGATGTTACGGCTCCGTTGTTGGACGTATAGGCCAGGGCATCCACGAGGCCCGTGGGTTCCGCTGCCACTGCAACCACCAGTTTCTCCTGAGAAACACCTGCTGCCGGTGCGGCCTGTACAAAGCCGGCCAGCAGTCCAACCATCATGCAAACTCCCAATACTACTGCTAATACTTTTTTCATTTTTACCTCCTACATCATCTATTTGGTGATGGGCTCCGGTCCCATACCGGACCCCTTTTCCAACTGCTTCAGGAACGGATCATCCGTTCACACAAAAACACGCGCACTGATGCCCGCTGCCGTCATCCACAAGCTTCGGCTCTTCCCGGAAACACCGCTCTGTAGCGTAATCACAGCGGGAAGCAAACCGGCATACCGGTTTCGGTTCGATCGGCGACGTCACCTCGCCCCGGATGGGGATCGTATTCTGCGGCACGTCCAGACTCGGGATCGGAATGGCGGAAAGCAGCGCTTTTGTATAAGGATGCCTGGGATCCCGGAACAGCTCCTTAGCATCACATTTTTCAACCACCTGTCCCAGATACATCACGCAGATCTCATCGGAGATATGCTTGACCACCGACAGATCATGGGTAATAAACATATAGGTCAGGTGTTTCTGTTCCTGCAGATCCTGCAAAAGGTTCAGGATCTGCGCCTGGATCGACACATCCAGGGCAGAGACCGGTTCATCACAGACAATGAACTTCGGTTCCAGAGCCAGAGCCCTGGCGATACCGATCCTCTGG
>JAFWOB010000149.1 GCA_017510065.1 Parasporobacterium sp. | reverse complement strand
GGCTGCCCGGATTGTAAAGCATCATCAGCATGGATTCCTCTTTGGTGAATCTGGTTTTCATTCGATATTCCTTTCCCCGATCTCGGACTTTCCGAGAAACGGCGGTTCCTTGGCTGCCTTCAGTTTCTCCAGGATGGATTCCCTTTGTTCGGCCTCCTGCAGCGCGGGGGCTTTCCCGTTGTTAATGATCCCGTCGATCATCCCGTAATCATCCTCCATGGACATTTCCGCGTATTTCAGATAGTTCTCCGGTTTCAAAAACTCCGGCAGCTCCTTAAAGCCGATGGAATCCACGTAATGACAGGATATCTGACCATTGGTGCGGATAGCTACGATGTCGCTGACCGAAAGGCTGTGACCGTGGAAGTCCGCCGGGTGCGCGATGTTGAATTTCTCATAGATCATATCCAGCATCGTGTTCTGATCCTTATAGGGGAGAAGCGGAGCCACATAGACCAGCTCATAGCGGTCGATTTCCGGCTGGTTCCCGCTCCTTTGCAGGGCTTCATAGGAAATGAAGCGCATCGGCCTCGTTTCTTCGCCCTCTCTCAGCTGCATGATCGCAAACGTATCGTTGATTGCTGTCAGGAACGCCTCCATTTTGGTTCCTTCGTCCTGTCCGTTGATTTCATCCCATTTGAAAATCTTCATCTTCATCCTTTTCCTTTCCATCAAAAGGCAGGCCCTTGGTTTTCGCGTCCTCGGCCTGCTGTTTTCTTCTCATATCGCTGTAAGGGGGACGGATGCCGATACAGCGCTTCGGCACCCGGTAGGTTACAGAGCGCTGCGCTCCCTTTTCCAGCAGCACGTAATGCTCCGGATATTTGGCCGCCAGCGCCTTCAGTTTTCCAATCAGGCGGCGGTCAAAGGTATAGACCGTAGCCTCATCCAGCTCGTTATCCCAATTTATGATCGTTTCCTGTTCCGCGAGGGTGTAATGATAGCGCTTCATCTTTTCCTGCCTTTCCTTGCTTTCCGCGGGAAGGACGGGGCAAATGATACGGACGGATCAACCTCTGCGGTATCCATCAGCTCCCGGACAAACGCGCCGATCTCCTCCATAAAACAGGCTGAATCATAGGATTGCCGCTCTATCTGGAGAAGCTTCTGTTCCCATTCCGCTGTCATCATAGGGGATTTCAGCTTCTCAGGCACGACGGCGGCAAGCGAGACGCCTTTCTCGGTCGGGAGAAGAATCTTTGTCTTCTTATCGCCGCTGCGGACGGCAAACCCGCGCTGGATCAGCTTTTCAATTATACCTGCACGGGTAGCTGGTGTCCCCAGGCCTTTCCGCTCCGCGTCATCCGGGATATCCTCCGCGCCGGCAGTCTCCATTGCGTGAAGCAGGCCGCCTTCCGTAAAGTGCTGCGGCGGTTTTGTTTTCCCGTCCTTGACCTCGGCTTTTGCAAGCGGACTGACCATCCCTTCCTGCACGCGGGGGAGCGCTTCCGCATCCTTCTCTTTCGCAGGATAGAAATGCTCCACGATTTCCTTCCAGCCGGAATGCAGGACGGTTTTGCCCTTCACAGTAAATACCTCCCCGGCACAGGAAAGCTTTATCGCCGTCTCTTCATACCGGCATGGATCACCCGCGGCTGCCATAAATCGCACTGCCACAAGCTTCAGGATTTCGGCCTCCGCTTTCGGCAGCTCCGCGATCCTGGCATTGCTCAGTTCCCTTGTCGGGATCACCGCATGATGGTCCGTTACCTTCGCATTATTGATTACCTGACCGGCATGAACCGGAGTATCACCGGTGTAATCCAAAGCAGCTGCCGCCTGATATACCAGTTCCGGCAGTGACGGGGCCATATCCTCCGTGAGAAAACGGCTGTCCGTCCTTGGATACGTGACCATCTTCTTTTCATAAAGGCTTTGCAGGGTATCCAGCGTCTGCTGAGCGGAAAAGCCCAGCACCTTATTTGCATCACGCTGCAAGGAAGTCAGATCATAGAGAAGCGGCGCCTTTTCCGTCTTTTCCTTTGTTTCTACACTGTCCACACGCACATGATGATTCTCCCTGCATTTCGCGGCAAGAACCTCGGCGTCTGCTTTGTCCGAAAAACGCTTGCTGGACGCGCGGATCGCATCTACTTGAAGCTGCACCGTATAAAACAGTTCCGGCACAAATGCCTTGATTGCTTCCTCTCGTTCCACCAACATGGCCAGTGTCGGCGTTACGACACGGCCCACGTTCAGGACAGAATCGTACAGGCAGGAATACAGCCTGCTGGCATTGATCCCGATGATCCAGTCTGCACGTTCCCGGCAGAGCGCCGCGTTGTACAGGGCATCGTATTCAGCGGAAGGTTTCAGATTTTGAAAGCCCTCCCGGATCGCGCTGTCCTCCATGGATGAAATCCAGAGCCGTCTGAACGGCTTGCGGCATTCTGCCTGATGATAGACAAGGCGGAAGATCAGTTCACCTTCGCGTCCTGCGTCCGTAGCGCAGCAAAGCTCGGTCACGTCTTTTCTTGCCATCAGGCTTTTCAGCGTCTGGAACTGCTTCTTTGTGGACTGGTAAATTTGATACTTCCACGTTTCCGGCAAGATCGGAAGATCATCCCTCCGCCATTTCCGGTATTTCTCGTCATACGCCTCCGGCATGGCCAGCTCCACGAGATGACCAACGCACCAGCTCACAAGATACCCCTCGCCCTGAAAGTATCCGTCTTTTCGTTCTGTCGCCCCGATCACTTTGGCGATTGCCGCAGCAACCGAGGGCTTTTCCGTTATCACAAGTCTGTAGCCCATGGAAACCTCCTCAGATCACTGCTTCCTGCACCTTGCCGGACTTCGCCTTTGCCGGATGGTCTTTCTGCGCTTCCTTTGCCTTGCCCAGCGTCCCCAGAAGAGACGGCTTTTCTGCCTGCCGCTCCGTCTTTCTGGCCTCATATTTTTCTGCCAGTTCAAACACCCTGTCTTTGCCGTCATAGTGATAAACATTATCGGACAGCTGCTCGGACGGGCTGACCTCCGCCGCGTTGACGCTGCGAACCATACTGGTAAGCTCCTGCCTGGTGATGTCGCCGGTATCCTTCAGGAACAGCAGCTCATGGATGGATGACGGCAGGATAAAGAAATTGCCGCCGATCTTCTCCGAAGCTTCCTGAAGGAAGTCCGGGTAGGCGAGTACGCCTGCGCCGCGGTTCATGGTTTCCGTGCTTGCGACATACAGCCTCGGCTGCCCGTCGTCAGGCGTCGGCACGGGCATACCGCCCATCATGGCGCTGAGAACCTCTTCCATGGAACGGAAAGTGGCCGGATGCGTGACCGGCGCGTGTTCCAGTGCATCCTTTTTCATCTGCTCCGCGCTGACACCGAAAGCGTCCAGAAGCCCCTGCGTCACACGGGCAGACATCATGGTGCCGTCGCCGGAATGAAGATCCAGACGATACAGGACAGCCAGATCCTCCACCTTGTCATGAGGATGTGCGGAGAGAAGCGCTTCGTTGCCTTTCTGCGGGATCAGCTCCGGAAAGAGCATGTCCTTAGCCTGTTCATAGCTGATACTCTGATTACCGATTCTTACAGTATTGCTCATAGTCTTATCCTCCTTCTGTTTGTGAGCATAAAAAATCAGCCTCCCACGGTGTGTGAAAGACTGATATGTATCATCAGCTATGTACTGTCTTCTCTACTTTACTATCGCTTCTTTTATCTCTTGCCATGCTGTACGCAGACTATCATCATGACCGGAATCTTCGATCGCAGTAACTACAGTATGATCAAGCTCCTCCAGAGAGTGATCTTCTGCATACTGCGTAAACTCATCTATAATTTCCTGGCGGTAAATGGCAAGCGATCCGTACAACGTATCATTTATACCTTCGTGTGCGGGGAGCTGGATACTGTTTCCGAGATAACGTTCCAACAGAAGAATCATCTTTCCCGAAGTAAGTTTTTCAGTATCTGACAACGTTCTTGAAAACATCTCCTCCAAATAGGGAATGGTATCCATACTGCCATTGGTACCCGGAGCTGTGTGCGAGCCTTTCGCGCTCATCGGGCCGTCGTCAAAGATATTGATCGTCAGTAGTCTGTCCGAATACGGCATATCCATGTCCACATGTTGGTTTTCCAAAACATATCTCTCGGTTGATATTTCCGCTGGATCAGCTTCTTCCTCCAGGGAATGACTCAAGATACCTGGATAATCGGATTCCAGTCCAAGGGGGAACCCGTCCGGTAGCGATCCGTCACTTTCTGTATAGGTATATCGTTTTGTAATCTGATCCACAGGAACGAGGATATCACCAGTGTAGTGATTGATCACCACAGAGCTGCTGAAGCATTTTGCCATACCAAGAGGCGACAGCGCAGCCCAGCGCTCCGCATCATCTTTATCAGGAAAATTATCCAGATTGACCCTGAATGACTTTGATACAAGCAGCTGGATCGGGATAGGTATATCCCAGAAAGCAGCGTTCCGGTTAACCTCATCGCAGGCAGGGAAATGCACATACAGGTTATAGTACACATTAGCAATCGGTGAGTTGGCGATCGTCGCACAGGTACCCATCTGCAGTTCACTGAGCATAAGCGCCATATAACCTCCAGCGCTTCCGCCGACAATGGCAATTCTCTGATGGTCGATGCCTTCCATATGGCGGACCGTATACAGAGCAGCATTATTGAATACGAGATCGTTCCCTGTCAGAACACCGTTATACTCATTCTGAAATACCGGGGAAGCAACAGCCCAGCCGTGAGACACATAAGACTGAAAGTCCGCACTGTTTTCCTCCGCCGCATAGTGCGGTATAAAAATCAGTGGAATATCCCCGTCCGCGTCAGCGGGACGGTAATAGAGAATCTGGCGGGTCTCGATATTTCCTTCGTTTGTAATATACTGAATATCAATGATTTCCTTGTGGATCTCTCCCTCATATCGCACCGCTTCTACCGCTTCCTGTTGAAGCGTGAAGCTGCCTGCATTGATCCCGGTTTTACCGGCAAATCCTGTAAGCGTAGATGTGACAAATGTGCAAAGAAAGATAATAACACACAGAATCACCCAAAGTGTTTTCCCGATAGTTTTCATCTATGTCACCGCCTTACAGAAAAAATGCTTTCAGAAGTGCAGGGGCAACCAGCTGACCGAGTAACCAGGCCGCTACGATAATTACAATCAGGATTATCACTTTCCGCAAAACGGGATGTTTTTTCTTTTCAGCAGATGCTTTCATATTCTCACCTTATTCCACCGGCATATATTTATCCAGGTATTCCTCAATAGCTTCCATCCATTGTTTCTGAATAGCACTGTCGTTCTGCAGGCCGTGCCCGGAATGCGGCAGCTCCAGATACACATGATCCACATCGTTTTCTTCAAGAGCAGCCTTCAGTCTCAGCGAAGCCTTGAACGGCTGGATACGGTCATGTGTCCCGTACGCGACGACAGTTGGAGGAGAATCAGGAGTGACCCACTCTGCGGCAGCAATCGGTTTCATTTTCTCCAGATAGGAACCATCTTTCAGTTCCTCAACGGTGATCATCTCACCGAGCATGGCGCTGAAAATACCGGCGCAGCCTTCATAGGCTTCCTCTGTTTCCTGATCAAAGCCGTAGTTATCCCAGTCATTCTTATAGAAGCAAGAGGGTCCGACTGCCCCGAAGGTAAACGCTACGGGAACAGGCGATTCAGCTGCGTCTCTGTAGGCATAGATCATTGCAAGCGCGTGACCTGCAGAACCTCCGGCCATAGCAAGTTTATCGATATGATATCCTTGCGCTTCAGCTGCTTCTATCACTTTGGGAATCGCTGCCTTAATTTCGTTGGACTGTGTTAGAACGCTGGCACCGTTTGTCTTTCCGGATTCAAGCTCCGCGAAGAGTGTATAGTTGATACCGGCAGCCACATATCCCTTGCTGCACAGCCACGAGAGCATATCCCGGTCGCCGCTTTTATCTCCGGAAGTGAAACCTCCGGCATGAAGATAAACGACAAGACCGTATGAAGCATGTGAATTATCCTTGGGGAGATACAGGTCGAACTTGTTCGCCTCACCGTCGCCGTAAGGAATGTCTTCCATAAGTGTACCCAGATCATCGCTCCATTTTATCGAATATTCCTTCGCCCAAGAGGGAGAAATCTGTTTTGATGCAACTCCGGCTCCGAATGCCAGTATAAATACCAGAATTCCGATTCCTACAGGCACGGCTTTTTTCCTCTTTTCTTTCTTTATCTTGCTCACAGGAAGTTCCCTCCAAACAGTGTGCCGCCAAGCAGTAGATTCATGACAGCCCTCACTACCAGCCTGCCGAGAACAAATCCTATCGCTATAATCACAATCAGGATGATGATTCGCTTCAATCCTATCGACATTTTCAGTCCTCCCTAAAAATGACTCTTGACTTTTCGTCGGGACGATTGTATCGTCTATTTATCGATGTGTCAATCGTCTCAGCAAAAATGAGACAATCGCACGGGAGGTGTCTCATCGCATGAATATGAATAACCAGGAAAAGAACGCATATGTCCGTACTCAGATCTTAAAAACGCTGCTGGAAATGATGCAGGAGCAATCTTTCGATTCGATCGTCATCAGCACACTCGTAAAACGCGCCGAGGTTGGCCGTGCTTCTTTTTACCGTAACTTTACCGATTTGCGAGACGTTCTGAAGCAGGAATCCGACCGGCTCATCAAAGGCTGGGACGGATGCTTTAAGATGGACGGAACCGATAACTTCAGCGAAGAGCTGGCAGGACTACTGGATCATCTGAAAAAGAATGAAGCCTTTTATCTGAATGTCTATAAGGCAGGTATGGAAGATGTGGTAAAGGATACGATCATCTCCCTGTTTCCCATCAGCGAAGATTTTCCAAACGCGCTTGCCTATACATACTCCTTTATAGCCTACTCCGTATACGGATGGATCCATGAATGGATCAGACGAGGAATGCAGGAATCCGGGACAGAGCTTGCGCTTATGATTGCAGCCTCACAACAAAAAAACAACTGATGTATCGGGCAGCTTTGCGGCTGCCCTTTTTCGTCGGTTTACAGATCCGGGCCGGTGTTCTGCTTGACCGGGGACTTCCGGTCAGAAGCTTTCTTCTCGCCCAGCTGCCCCAGGACAGAATCACGGCTCTGGGACTTATAGAACTCCACCATGCTTTTCAGCTCCCTGTTCGGGACGGCTCTCTTTTCGTTCTCCCAAATGTTCTTTCCGTCCTGCTGGCCGGCAAGATAAGGCTTGGTGACGGTGGTCGTGCCATCCGCAGGAATCTTTGCCCACAGGCCTTTTCCGTACTGGTTCTCATGCACCGCTTTCGCTGGTAACACGAAGCTCGCCCACGGAGTATGATCGTTGCGGTCCTGATTGGGGATCGTGATCCGCATCATTTCCTTTCCGTCCTTTGTGGTAAACGGCTCTGCCGTTCCTTTGCCGAAGTGCAGGGTGATTTCTTCAACCTTTTTGCTGCCGTCGTACTTTTTCTGTTCTTCCATAATCCGTTCTCCATTCTCGGCCACGAGGCCGTAATTGGCGGGATCGAAATCTACGATTTTTTCTTCCCGCATACTATAAGTTGCTCCGTTCTGCCCGCCGATGATCACATGATCCAGGCAGCTGACACCCATGAGCTTGCCTGCCGCGATTACCCGCTTTGTCAGGGCGATATCCTCCTGTGAAGGCGTAGGGTCTCCGCTCGGATGGTTGTGCATCAGCAAAAGACCGGACGCATTACTGAGCAGGCAGCTCTTAAAGATATTGGATATGTCAGCGAAGGACTGATTGATCGTCCCCACGCTGACAATATTGAAATTGATGGGTTTCAGCCTGGAATTGAGGTTCACAACGCAGAGCACTTCCCGGTCATACTGGGAAAGCTCCTTCCGCATAACATCCACGGCGCGGTCAGGTGTGCTCATCGGTTCCGTAGAATACAGCGTCGTTCCCTCCGCAAGGCGGATGCAGACCTCATGGAGCTTGTACTGTCTCTGCTTTTTCTCTGCCATCCTCACCCTCCTTCAGGAACTCCACACGGATAATCACGTCGTCGGGCAGCGTCCGGATCAGTTCACGCAGTTCTTCAATCGTCATGACTTCCGGCATCACTCGTCCTCGCTTTCGTCGTAATCCTCCTCGTCTTCAGCTTCTTCCGGGATATCGTAGCCGTCATCATCCTCACGATAATCCGCATCAGGATCAGGGCTGTCTGCAACAGCTGTCTGCTGTTTCTTATTCTTCATGAAGAAGAACACGCCGCCCACGCCGCAAACTCCCAGCAGCAGAATCAGGCCAAGGACGTAGGGAGCCTTGGATTTCTGCTCCGGCTCCGATTCCTGTTCTTTATCCTTTTCTGTATCCGGCGTTTCTGTAGGTGTGACGGTCTGCTGTTCCTGCTGCTGCTTTTCTGATTCCTGTGCAGCAAGCTGTTCCTTCATGGCCGCCGCTTCATCCTCATCCATCAGGGAGAAGAGATCGCTTTCATCCACCTGGTTCAGGAAGTGGACGTTTTCATTGCCTTTTTCGTCCCTGTCGATGACGAGATAGAAGTAATTGCCGGATCGCGTCACCATCGTGATGAACTGTTTTCCTTCGCCGGTCGGACTGCCCACATCATCCACCAGCGTCAGGTTGCCGTCCGGTGTCAGGGGCAGGCTGCCTGAAGAACTCTGTCCGGAAATCATCTGCAAAAACAGCGTCAGGTATTCCTCCGGGATATCAATGCCCGTGCTTCCGCTTTGTTTCTGGTCGATGATCCGCAGATACTCCTTATAGACATAGCCCGTCTTTTCCGGGACGATGATCTTTACCCAGTCGCCTTCGTCTTCGATCACTTCCACCTGTTCGCCGGGAAGCAGCTGATCCAGAATCTCATAATCCATCCCGCCGCCGGAACGGACATTCAGCCTGCCGCCGTTGGTAGTGACGATACCGATCTGCCTTGTTCCCTCTCCATCTTCTTCATCATCGAAAGAGAAAATGATGGTTCCATTCTCGGTGCGGATATGAACCGTGCTGCCTTCTGCCTCTTCAGCATCCTCCGGGGTTACTGTCGGACCGGCGTCTTCCTGTTCATCCGTATCAGTATCTTCCGAAGAAACCGGGACGGCATCCTGCACGGTCGGTTCGCTGTCTTCCCCGGTATAAGCAAAAGCCGGAACGCAGAACGCTCCGGCACTGATCACAACCGCCAGCCGGGCGGCCAGAATACTCTTAATTCTCATGGTCTTTTTCCTCCTCATCTGCCATGGTGTAACTCATATTTCCGGGATTCGCACCGCCCTTAAAGGCTGCCAGGATTTCAGCCGGCTGTTCAGGCGTGATATTTGCCTTATGGACCATCTCGTGAATCTCCGTATTGGTCTCTTCGGTGATCTGATCCTGTGTTTCCCGGATTCTTGCTGCTACCTCTTCCTGCTTTTCAAGGAGCTTTTTCAGCTCCTCTTCGAGGCGTTTTCTTTTCCTTGTCATAAGCCCTCCTGTATTCTTACGGTAATCTTCCGAAGCAGTAGAAATGCTGCCGCCAGTAAGCTGTGTCAATGGAGGCGTACTGGATGGGATTTCCGCAGTGGATCATCATATTGTTGCCCACATAGATTGCGACATGGCTTGCGCCTGAAGTGTTGTACGTCCCCTGGAAGAAGATGATATCTCCGGGTTTCGCCTCGCTTGCCGGTATGATGGAAAGCTGCTGCCGCAGTCCCTCCGCCGTCGTTCTGCCATAGTTCCATCCGTTGCCGCAGTGGTTGATCACCCAGCAGACAAAGCCGGAACAGTCAAAGCTGGTGGAAGGCGACGAGCCGCCCCACACATACGGATAGCCCAGATATTTCTCCGCTTCCTGGATCATCCGCGCGAACCGGACATCACTCAGGGCTTCACCCGGTATGTCGTAATGCAGGTAATCACTGCTCGGCGTGACATTAGCGTAGATATCGCCCTCAAAGAGATACGGCCTATTCCCGTAGGTGGAAAGCAAAATGTTGTAGCGTTCCCTCTGGTCAGTATCCATCCCGCCGGAGAAGACCGCCGCTTCCAGCGTCTTGTTCTTCAGCGTTACATTCAGGATGTAGTAGTCATAGGGAACTTCAACGTCATACTCATATTCTTCCTCGGTCGTTTCGCCGGTTTCCGGGTCTGTGTACGTCGTTGTCCCGGTGCGGGTCTCCGTGCGGTATCTGACCTCTACTTCCTCCTCCAGAATCAACTCATACTGTTTTTCAAAGAGCGTCTGCAATGCCGTTTGTACTTCCTCCCGCGTATAATCCTCATACATTACCGTCAGATAAGAAGTCAGAACGTAAGGATTGTGGTTGATCTCATCCAGGTTGTAGCGGTACTCGTCATAGCCGGGATGCGTGGATTCGATATTGTTAATCTGGCTCCGCAACGCATCCTCCATAGCGGTATAGTCGCTGTTGGCACCCCGGATATCCTCGTCCTCTGCCGTATAAGAGCTTCCCAGCAGCGTCCCCCCAGAACCGCCGATCATCGACGAGCAGGATGACATCTGCGTAAAGATGAACACCAGCAGGAAGATGAAGATCCCGCCGATGGCAATGCCTCCGGCATGGCTTTTCACAAAGCCTCCGGCCCTTGCAAAGACCTTACTCACACGCTCC
>JAFWOB010000148.1 GCA_017510065.1 Parasporobacterium sp. | reverse complement strand
TTCCTGCTTCTTTCTCTCTGGTGCCTTCTTGGCTTTGTGTTCTACTGGAGGACTGTCGTCAGGAGTACGCTCACGGAATACAGCGGCATATCCACATCGGGCATTGTTCTGTTTGCCCTGCTGGTCTATTCCGCACTCATGTGGATGGCAAAGCTGCTTATCGCCGGAGAAAACGCAGACCAGATGAAGCAGGCTCTTTCCCGGGGCGGCCTCATCCTTATTGCAATCATATTCGTGGGCCTTGCTGTGATGCTGTATGTGCAGAATGTCGTCCGTACGAAACACGAAGCGGCCGAACGGGAAAAGATCCATGCGGTGGAAAGCAGCCTTGCCAAGAGCCGGTTCCTGTTTAATATGTCGCATGATATCCGCACCCCGATGAACGCGATCATCGGATATATCAATCTGGCACGAAAGGAATCGGATCCTGCGAAGATCCGCGGATATCTTGATAAGATCGACGGTTCCAGCCAGCACCTGCTCGCGCTGATCAATGACATTCTTGAAATGAGCCGTATCGAAAACGGAAAGATCGAACTGGAGTACGCGCCGCTGGATCTGGGTGTTGTGTTTGAGGAAATCAGGAGCCTGTTTTCGGAACAGATGAAACAGAAGCATCTGGACTTCCAGGTTCACACGGAACAGGTACAGAACCGCTATGTATGGTGCGATAAAAACAGCCTGAACCGTGTGCTCCTTAACATCATAAGCAACGCATACAAATTTACGCCGGATGGAGGCACGATCACGGTCTCTCTTCTGGAAACAGGCAGTGGAGAAAACGGTTACGGCTCCTATGAGATCCGTGTGCAGGATAACGGCATCGGCATGTCCAAAGAGTTTGCTGAAAAGATGTTCATCGCTTTTGAAAGAGAGCGGACTTCCACGGAAAGCGGAATGGAGGGAACCGGCCTTGGCATGTCGATCACAAAGAGCCTTGTCGATCTGATGGGTGGTGTGACTGACGTCCTGACGGCGCCCGGGTCCGGTACAACGATGATCATCCGTATCAAATTCAAACTGGCGGAAGAAAAAGATGTTCAGAGTCCGGGAGGCAAAAGCAGTGATGAGGCTGATGTCGGAACGGAGGCAGCTCCGGAAATGGATTTTACCGGCAGACGGCTTCTTCTGGCAGAGGATAATGCGATCAATATGGAGATCGCTGTCATGATCCTGTCGCAGGCAGGCTTTACGGTGGAGACAGCAGAAAACGGGAAAGAAGCGCTGGATATGGTGGCGTCCTCAAAACCAGGCTATTATGACGCCATTTTAATGGATATACAGATGCCCGTCATGGACGGATATGAGGCTGCGAGGGCAATACGTGCTTTAGATAACCCGGAGCTGGCAGAGATTCCGATCATAGCGATGACAGCAAACGCATTCAAAGAAGATGAACAGGCGGCAGAGCAGGCGGGCATGCAGGGACACATTGCAAAGCCGATCGACCTGCAGAAAATGATGGAGACGATCCGCACAGTGCTTCATAGAAAAGGGTGAAAAATGGACAGCAGAATGATTTATCCTGAAGACAAACGGGAAGATGTAAGCAATATCCTGACAGAGGAGCTTCCTATGCTGAGAGCCAAGCTTGGCATCTCACAGGAGAACCTGTGTGATATCGTCGGGATCAGCCGGCAGACATACA
>JAFWOB010000147.1 GCA_017510065.1 Parasporobacterium sp. | reverse complement strand
TGCGGTGAAAGGATTTCCGTTTGCAATCAGAAAAGTGCCTTATACCCCATACACTCCCATGTCAGAAGACGAACTGTTAAAAGCGTTGGAGATTGCCAGAAATCACGCTGAACAGGGTATATACCGGGATGCAGAAGATGTAGTTTCAGATATGAGGGCAAAGTATGGATTATAAAGTGGTTATTACTTCAGATGCTGAAATAGATCTGGATGAACATATACAGTATCTTTTATTTGAAAAGAAGAACCTACAGGCGGCCTCCAATGTTCTTGACGATTTCGAAGCAACGAAGAACAGTTTGTCAAAAGTTGCCGGAAGTCTACGGCTATGCAGCAACCCAAAACTTAACAAACTTGGGTACAGGAGGATCAATTTCCTTTCCCACAGATATTTTATGTTATACCGGATAAAGGGAGATCTGGCTATTGTTGATAAAATATTTCATGAATTACAGGATTATGAAAATAAGATGATGTAGGTCTGGCATTTTATAATCCACTATTTCCTCGAAGGCTTTGCAGATTGTAATTCCGTCCAGGTCCTCAATCGTATAGAAGTAATAGGTGTGCATTATTATTGAACCTCTGGAATGACCCGCCAGTTCCCTGATGTGTTAAGGAGTGAGATTCATACTCATATCGAATCGGCTAAGTAAAGTCTTTCTGACTTTATGCAGAGAGCTGTAACTCAACCAATGGTTGAGGAGATAGAAATCAACCGTTGGCTTGTGTATAATCAATGCGATTCCAGGTATTCTCAGTCATGAAAGGAGGTGCCCGATATGGATCAGATCAAAGTTGGAAAATTCATAGCATCCTGCAGAAAGGAACAGGGCATGACGCAGGCAGTTCTTGCTGAAAAGCTCGGGATCAGTGACCGTGCGGTATCAAAATGGGAGACGGGAAAATCTCTGCCGGATTCCGGGATCATGCTGGAACTTTGTGAAATCCTGAAAATCAATGTTAATGAACTCCTGTCGGGTGAAAGGATCGTGGCTGAAGCGTATGATAAACGGGCAGAAGAGAACCTGCTTGCAATGAGGAGGGAATTGGAAGAAAAGAACAGACAGATGCTCAGGATGGAATACCTGATTGCTTTTCCGGTAATCATTACCGGGCTGGGTATGGTGTTTATTGCGGCATTCATAGAAATGTCCATGTGGCTTAGGATCGTACTGATTGCCTTCGCTCTCGTAATGATCTTTATCGTTTGTTTTATTGCTGTCGGTATCGAGCAGAAAGCCGGGTACTATGAATGCCAGAATTGCCATAACAGATATGTCCCGACATACTGGCAGGTAAATCTTGCCATGCATACAGGCAGAACAAGATACATGAAATGCCCCGTATGCGGCAAACGAAGCTGGCAGAAGAAAGTTCTGACAAAAGAAGAATAAAACCTGGCTGCGTTACTGCTGGTGTATCAGCAGCTATGACGATTTAACATTTCACAATGAAGAAATGAGAGAGCAAAAGGGTTCGAATTCCCACACTCTCCGTTTCCCTGAGGGGGATCCAAACCCTTGTGAAGCCTACAGAATAGCGATCTGCGGGCTTTTCTTTTTCCTGAATGGAATGGTGCCCTAGGGGTTCCTTTTCATAAATTGAAGCAGCATTCAGCTTCTGTCTGGCATCATCCAAATAGTTTTTAGGTTCATAACTGTAGTTATTGAGATTGGTCGCCACAGAATGTCCCAATAAAGCAATACGCAAAGGAGCTTTTGCAGGGGGTATTTCACTGAAAGAAATCATTATTCCAGATTACGTCCAAACCATTGAACCTAAGGCTTTTATGAGATGTGCGAATTTGGAATCTTTGTATATAGATAAAGCCGGTAACGTTTGTGTTCTCAACTACAGCATGTTATACTGAAAAAGCTTAATATTTTCTAATATGCACATCCCAAATGGTTTATTTTTACGATCAAAGGAGGTTCTCTATGAAGAAACTGACAGCTTTACTGGCAGCATTTGTGATGATGTTTGCATTGATCACAGGCTCTGCAATGGCTTCTGAGGAAGATCTTACCGGCATCTGGTACTGTGAGTTAATGGAACAGGACGGACAAGTAGTGGATGGGGCGACGATGGCATCGATGGGAATGGTTACTACAGTTACTTTGAATGAAGATGGATCTGCTGTTTTGTCAATGTCCGGCGTCGACACGGAAGGTACATGGACAGACGGCGCAATTGAAATAAACGGCAACAGCGTTCCTTTTGAAATAAACGATGGAAAAATGACCATTGGAGATACAGAGAATACCATGATCCTGGGAAGAGAAGAGCCGGTTCCGGTTGATCTGACGATGGCTCCTGCTGTGGAAGATCCCGAACTGAGTGATTTAAACGGCACATGGAATGTTACCAGCTATGTTGCCATGGGATTATCTTTGCCTTTGAAAATTGTATCGGGAATCGATGTTTCCATTGTTTTTCAGGATGGAACAGCAGTCTATAAGGAAACTGATTATGATATGGAAACGCATACAGAAGTGACGGGAACGATAGAACTGGAAATCCCTGCAGAAATAGATGAAGATGGGACGATCTTCCTGGATTTTGGCGGTGAAAAAGCACTTGAAAGTATTTCTCCTGGAGCATCCGGAATCAGACTGACGTTACATGAAGATGGCAGAATCAGCGGAGAGATACCGGAATTAAATGAAACGTTGGAAATGTTGAAAGGATATTCCGAAGCAGCGCAAAATGAATCCGCAGAAGAAGCAGAAGGTACAGAAGCAGATGAAGAAGGAGGCAGCTCCGGTGGTTCTTCTTCCGGTGAAGAAATGTTTACTGCATTCTTCATTTTCGAAAAAGCAGAATAAAACAATCGGCACACACTTGGAATGAAAGAACTCTGCCAACAGGCGATAAGGAAGAATATTTCGGAGAATTTTGAACACAGAGTTGAACACAGAAGCTTGGACGATGCCCTGAACCCTTGTAAAATCAACATTCTTTGAATCGTGCCGGAATTCGAATCCCACACTCTCCGTTCATAAAACAGCGGGAACCCAGCTTTTACATGGGTCCCGCTGTTCTTATTTCAGCCATTTCTGTATATAAGAACGCGAAGTGGATCGCCTGGCTGAACATGGCTGCATCAAAAGCGGTAGTATTCTTTAATCTACTTATGTTGATTAAAAGGAGTATCACCTTTCTCTTCGAAGATTTCGATCAGGTTGCCGGAGTTATCGTGGATGAAGCAGCCCCAGGTGTTATCTACTTCGGCAATAAAAACGATATCCACACCCATTGCTTCCATTTCCTCTTTTGCTTTCGGGCCGTCCGGAACGCCGAAGGACATATGTTTGTTGCCCTGCACTTTCAGGTCTTCGTTGGGAACCTTGCGGTGATCAGGCAAGGGTTCCGATCCTTCTGCTTCGAATATTTCCAGAATGAATCCCTTTCCCTGAAGATGAGATACTTTTGTATTCTGTCCGGGAATTTCAGAACGGTCAATGACAGTAAATCCCCAGACTTTGCTATACCAGTCAATGGAGCTTTCCAGATCTGCCACACTGATCGCAAAATGATTGATGCCGTTATATAAAATTGCCATATCAGATAACCTCCTTTGATCGGTATCGTATCAAAAAATCGCAGCGTTTCATAAGAACGCTGCAATTTCTCTATGTCAGTATTGTTTCAACACATAAAATCCGTCATCCAGACAGTTGACGTAAATGTATCCTCTGTCATCTACGCAGCAGTCTTCCGTAACAGCATTGCGGGGGCCCGGGAAGTTGGGGAAGAAGGAGTCTTCCGGTTTCTTCACGGGATTGGGTGGGATGAAGTAGGCCAGTTCTTTAATATAATAGGGGTCTGAAACATCATAAATGCGCAGGCCTGCCGCAAAGTAACAACAGTAAACACGGTCGCCTCGCTGCTCCAGCCATGGTTTGCCGCTCATAGGCTCGTGTAGATTGTGAGGGCCGAAAGGTCCCTGGCAGCCCAGGTTCATGACATTAAAATTGGGGTAGGGGAAATCCTCCGGCACTTCCGGATAGGGAAATTCCGCGATCAGCACGGGATTCGAGGGATCCCGTACATCTACCATATGCAGATTGTTCAATGCCTGGGCCCGTTTGATGGATCCTGGGGCAAAGAACTGGAAGCGCTCTCCTTCGTTGGTGACAACCACCAGATCCCTTCCGGGAAGGGGGAGTGCCGTATGGGTCCGTGCTCCTGCCAATTCACTGCAGAAAGCCGGCATGAACCTGAGGTTTCCGATGCAGCGGGGGCGTGTGACATCCGTAGCATCCAGCACATACAGTCCATCACCGCAATACCCGCAGAACATAATACCGTCGTCCCTGCGGAAAGGCGGACCGTGCATCCAGCCTTTATCCATGAAAGAAGGAACATGAGGCGCCGCATGATCTACCGTGCGGCCGGGATACCCGTCCACAAACTGCTCCGGAGACCACCAGTTGCCCACTTCCTTCGGATTGGCAGGATTGGAAATGTCTAGAATCCGCATGATCATTCCTTCGAATCGTTCATGCTCGGCGGAGAGATAGACATAAGGACCGCCATTATACATAAACCGGTGTACGCCGATGGAACGGGGCACGCCGCAGTCCCATTTGCCCAGAAAGACCGGATTCTCCGGATCTTCTTTCAGCGAATAGATCCGGATGCCGCTGGCATACTGGATGTCACCATCTCCCTGCTCTTTGAGCGCCGAAGGTCCGGATGCACTGGTCATGGCGCAGATCAGCAGATCATCTGCCACCTGCAGCTTGGGGGTATTGCTGGAAGGATATATTTTCGGATCCACCAGTTGCATGTATTTGACAAAACGGGTGTGGCAGGGATCGGTTACTTCGTTGATCATCACCCCGTTCTGACTGCCGCCGAAACAGGATCCGTACAGATAGTATCTGCCGTCCTTTGTCTTGTAGAGCTGCATCTGAAAAACGCCGCAGTTGCCATCCATTTCATTAAAGTCCAACACTTCCAGATTCTTGATATACCCATTATTGCCAGGGCTCTTTGCATAAAATGTATCTGCCATATTATTTACTTTCTTTCTGTTCTGAATAACGGACTACCGTCCGTTCCGGATCGCATCCTTTGCGCCATTTCCAGTCATAATGACAGGTGGAAGGATGGGCGGTGATCCTGTGAAATTCCGCGCACAGACGGCAGTTGCCGTGTCTGGGGCAACCGGTGTTGTCACACAGACAACGGGGGTTAAACGCATTGTTTTCTTTAAAATCGAAATTGATCTCCTGTACCGGAGGTTTGTTTTCTGCCATTTATTATTTTCTCCTTTTAAAGCTGCAGCTGATAGATTCCATATGCGTCCCGTCCGGAAACACAGGCCATATCATCCAGGTTCATGGCAGGACGAATGCCTGCGGCATAGTTTACCGGATGAGGCATTAAGGTGGCGCCTACCACATCGCCGAATTTGTGTTCCACCTGGTAGATCTTGCCCATGCCGGTGGTGCTGCCAAACGGAGATCGCAGCCAGAATGCCACGGGGGATTGTTTGTAGTCGAAATCAGGATCCTGATGGATAGCCTTATTTTCCGGCGCGCTCATCCGCATCCGGGGATCCAGGAACAGACGGATCAGATAGCCTTCCCGGCGGATTTCATCTTCCAATCCGATCTCAGCCGCACTCAGCAGAAATGCCTTGCAGGAAATGGTCTCTCCCTGCGGAGGGCCGAAGTACATAATATCCGGATCGCTGGGAGCAAAACAGATCACAGGAGAAGGCAGAATGGCTTCCCGGAATCCTTCCGAAAAACGTGCCAGATAGCCGGGCAGCTGATCATAGGCATAAGGTGCCGGAAAGATCCCTTCCGGATCAAACATTCTGGATGCAAAGACATCGGTACGCATGGCGATCCGATCTTCCGAAGGAGGAGCATCAAAAGCGTGCTGCGGTTCATACCAGTGATCCTTTGCGCTGTTCAGCCACTGATGAATATTGCTCAGGGCATAGCGGTTGCATCCGGAAACAGCAGCCTGCTCATCCGGATTCTCCGGCTCGGCAGCGTCAATACAGCTGATCATGCATACACGGTCGGAGACCAGCGTGGTTCCTATCCAGCCGGTATGGTGATGATCGGCCACCAGAAATACCGTGTCACTTTCCTTTTCCCGGATCCGCGATCCGATGGGAAGATCTTTTACATAAGTCATGCTCTCACCTCCGTTTCTTCAAAACGATGGACGCCGAAGGCGTTCGTTGCTTCCGAGACCGGCGTATCGCCCTGCAGGCTCACCATGGGGCGTATTCCCAGCCAGGGAGAGCAGGCAAATTTATAGGAAAACGGATTTGTAAAATGTGAGTATGCCATAAACCCGGGACTCTTCGGATTCGGTGTACGCAGCCAATACCAGAACATGCGGTGTGTACGGAAATAAGCCGGAAACCATTCGCTTTCTGTCATGCACTCTTCGGAAGGAGCAGTATAGCGCATACGAAAATCCCGGAATAAAGGCAGTTCTTCACCCTCCGGCGCCGTACCGGTTCTTAGTCCCAGCTCAGCTGCGGAAGGACAGAAGAACAGGGCTTCATATTGTTTGACTGTGGAGTCGGATGGATCAGCGCAGGGAATACTGCTTTTGCAGATCCGGTTTAAGAAATCTTTGTGAAACCGGCATAAGAAGCCGGGCTTTTTGTCATAGGCATTATGTCCGATGGGGTCATACAGCGTAGGGCGGATGGACAGGTACTCTTCGGAAGGCGGCGTGTCATATGCATGGGCTTTTGTAAACCAGTTCGTCTGATCACTGTTCAGCCACTGGTGCAGATTGCTGGCCATATAATCGCTGTTGCCTGTGATCCGGAAGTTTTCTATGGGGCTGTCCGGTTCCGGAGCATCCATGGCTCCCACGGCGATCACCTTGTCGGTGATCATCAAAATGCCCTCTCCATAAGGCGAAGGTCCGGCAACAGTAAATACAATATTACTCCGGGGATCTAAAACCTTATCACCCGGATACAGCTGGCTCAGAGTCATAATTACTGATCCTCCTGTGGATGCTATTTGTATTTTTTAAACTAGGTATTGTAAGATAGTTTATGTCACTTATACGTTATAGCGTCTGAACCGGCAAATCAAATATAGAAAAGATTAACATGATTAACTATATGGTTTACATAATATGGTTATATACTGTATGGCCACTGAATGATATGCTGGCAGCATTCGATCAGGGAATTGAGGCCTACCGCTTTGTTATGTGCCCACCATGCCAGTACGATGGAATGGGTATCCGGCACAAGAATATGCCCGTATCCCGGGAGCTTTGTGGGATTCAGCCAGCTGTCACAGATAAAGAAACCTTCATTCATACCGACAGCGATCAGCACATCTTCCAGATTATCCTTGAAGATCACATTCGGCTTCAAGCCCAGACGGTGGCAGAGATTCATATTATTCTGCAGGGCGTCTATGGCTGCTTTCGAAGAGATGACCAGCATGGGAATCTCCTGAAAATCCGCAGGTGTCAGATTGGGCTTTCTGGCAATCGGACAGTCATTGGAAAACAGAAAAACCTTTGGG
>JAFWOB010000146.1 GCA_017510065.1 Parasporobacterium sp. | reverse complement strand
CGTAGGTGCTGTCGGCGGATCAGGCGCAGCTTCCAGAGACGATCTGGATCAGTATGACAACTACATCGGATCCTATGTACTGGTAGGCGGCAATGGAGATACCGAGCACAACGGCGATTACCTGGGCGGCTATGAACTGGGCTATGCAATGGCACAGCAGGGATATAACCATATCGCATATTGCGAGGGCGGCGCTTCCTTCGGTGTTCAGATGTTCATCGATCGTAAGGAAGGCTTCCTTCAGGGCCTGATCGACGGCGGCTATGATCATTTCACAGATGCTGATCTGGTATCCGGATGGCCGGGAACAGATGAATTCGCATCTGCTCAGACAGCTGTCATCTCCGGTGACTACGATGCAGTTGTATCTTCTTTCAACGTAGCAATGTGGTTCCAGCCGGTTATGGAATCCGGAAAGCAGGTTGCTCTTGCAGCCATCGGCGAAGCTAACGAGACCTATAAAGATTTCTTCGATATGGGCGTTGTGAAATGTGTTGTTTACGACTGTGAAGAGACTGTATTCGGTGTTCATGTTCCGATGCTGATCAATGCGATCATGGGCTATGAAGATATGTACAGAGTAGATGGCAAGCCGATTGTTACTCCTGCTACCCGTTGGACCATCACAGAAGCTGAACAGATCGACGGTATCTATGATTATCATGATGGCGGAAACTTCTTTGTTTCTGCAGAAGAACTGGCACAGACTCTGAAGGGCCTGAATCCGGCTGCAACGGTTGATACCTATGCTGAAGTATTTAACCTGAGCCTGGATGATGCTATGGCAAAGATCCAGTAAATAAAAACCATATGCCGGCCGGGGAGCACAGATGCTCTCCGGTCCGGCAGGATCCATGAAGGATCCAATCCCTGGAAATGTTGGCTTTACAGCTGTTCATAACAGCAGGATACATCAGAACTTAAACATTTACTATTTATACACCTCATAATTCAAGACATACTTGAAGAGGAGCGGTGACAGATTATGAAATCAAAGAAAATACTTAAAAACATAGGAATGACACTGTTTCTTCCGGTAGCAACCTATCTGTTTTTCTTTATCATTACCAGATTGACCGGAAACACTTCATTTGGCGTAGGACTTGATCTGCAGACGATCATTTATACTTCGGTATATACCTGTCTGATCTCCCAGGCACTTTCCCTGAACCTGCAGACGGGACGTTTCGATTTTGCCATCGGATCCACCCTGGTGCTGTCCACGATCATCGGAGGTGATCTGGCGTACAAATGGGGTCTTGGTGCTTTCGGTATGCTGGCATGCGTTACGATCCTGGCAGCGATCTGCGGTCTGGTATCCGGACTCGTCTATGTCATCCTGGGACTTCCGCCGATGGTTGTATCCCTGGGTATCGCCATGATCTATGAAGCTATCGGCTTCATGTACAACAATGCAAAGGGCCTCAGGCTGATCGGCAAGATGGATTACCTGATCTTCTCCAAATTCCCGAATAACATTATCCTGATGATCATAGTCCTGGTACTTCTGGTCATTGTGTATGATTATTCAAAGATCGGATACAATCGCCGTGCACTGGCTGGCGGACAGAAGATTGCCGTGGATGTAGGTATCCGGGAAAAGAAAAATGCTGTGTACTGCTATGTGATCGCAGGCGCTCTGCTGGGTCTGGCCGGATGCGTATATCTGAGCAAGTACGGAATGATCTCTCCGGAAACAGGACTTTCCTCTTCCTCTTATTTCATGAGTGCGTTCCTGCCGATGTTTATCGGAAGTATCTTCGGAAGATATTCCTCTCAGCCGATCGCAGTCTTCATGGGCGCAGTGGTACAGGCTTTCCTGACATCGGGACTTTCCGCCCTTGGAGCTTCCAGCTCTCTGATGACGGTCATCAACGGTCTGGTGGTATGCGTCTTCCTGATCTATTCTTCCAACTCCTATAAGCTGGTGGAAGCAAAGATGTTCAAGGAAAAGCTGGAAAGAGCCAATCTGGCAAAAGGGATCACAGAAAAAGCCAATCAGAATGCATAAACTTATGATGTGCTGAGCTTTCATCTGTCACAAGTATAAAACGAGCACAATGGGAGTGAAAAAACAAATTTTTCACTCCCATTTTTAAAAACAGGATTTTCGAAAATGGAAAAGAAAGAGATCATGAATAAAAGAAACTGGACCGGAAAATGGATCGAGCCGGAACAGGAGAATGCATGGCATACACCGGAACTTAATTTTGTCCAGATGGTGGAGGCAGAAAAAAGCGGGATTCCCAGTGAAGATACCCTTAAATGTGTCCGGCATCTCCACCGGGTTGTAAAGCTGGAAAATGAAGAAGGCGATCTTCCTGTTTCCGCCGTAATCTATGCCAGTGCCCACGGGGTCTATGACCTGTATATAAACGGCAGAAAAGCGGATGAGAGAATCCTGGCTCCGGAAACCACGAATTATGAAAAACTGCTGTGGTATCAACAGTATGACATTTCCGAGCAGATCGGGGAATCTGACCGTTTATGCATTGATGCACTTCTCGGAGATGGCTGGTGGATCGGCCGCCTGGGAATGGCAGGGTCCAGCTGCAATTACGGAGACCTGCTGGGATTTATCATGGATCTGGAGCTGACTTATCCGGATGGGTCTGTCCGGGTGATCGGATCTGATGAACAATTTCTGGCCTGCGAATCCTTTATCCGGTATTCCGATCTGTATATTGGGGAAATGCAGGATGGAAGAGCCTTTGATTTTATTGACGGATCAAAAGGATGTCCTCCGAAGGAATCCATAATGGATGAGGAGTATCAGCTTCTCAAACAAGAACCGGAAAAAATGAAGTTCCCTGCACCGGTATGGGCTCCCTGCGTTGTGAAAGAGTATTCGACAGAACAGTTGGTCCTTCAGGTGCCTGCACCGGTTCGTGTTGTCCGGGAAATTTCTTCCTCCTGCTATGTCAGCAATTCGAAAGGTGAACTGGTTGCTGATTTCGGCCAGGTGCTGGCCGGAGTTGTCCGTATCAGGGTGAATGCAGATCCTGATACAGTTATTACCATTGAGCATGGGGAAGTCCTGGACCAGGAAGGAAACTATTTCAGCAATATCAAGGGTCTCTATAAAGACCAGAAAACCAGGTATATCTGTGCCGGAGGCGAACAGACCTTTGTCCCTCATTTTACGTATCAGGGATTCCGATATATCCGGATCACAGGAATCCAAAAAGAGCAGATCCTGGAGCTGACGGCGCTTGTCTATGCCACGCCATTTGAAAAGCTTGGGCAGTTCCACACCGATCATGAGATGCTGAACGGGCTTCAGAAAGCCATCGAGAACAGTACGATCTCCAATATGATCAGCGTTCCGACAGACTGTCCGCAGAGAGAAAAACTGGGATGGACAGGAGATATCAGTATCTTTACCACGACCGGAAGTTTTCTGTACGATCTGCGCAATATGCTGCGCAGCTGGCTGCTGCAGGTTCGTCTGGATCAGGCAGAGGACGGAGAGATCCCAATTGTTGTTCCCAATCATCCATGTCAGGAAAAGATGCAGAGAGGAATGAGCGGAGGTACTAACTCTTCTGCCGCATGGTCAGACTGCTGTATCTTTATGCCGCTGAACCTGTATAAGATCTACGGTGACATTTCATTCCTGGAAGAAAACTATGACTGCATGGAACAATGGATGGCCTATGTAAAGCGCCAGGCAAAGGGAAATCTCTGGATTGGAAGATTTCATTTCGGGGATTGGCTGATTCCATCTCTCCGGGAAGAACCGGACGGCATCATGAAAGGGGTAGGTGCTACCGCTGATATCGTTGGTTCCTGCTATTATTCCCTGGCAGCAAAGGCTATGATCGAGATCTGTACAATCCTTGGAAAGACAGAGCGGGCAGAGTATTATCAGGAATTGGCCGAGAAGATCGATCGGGCTTTGGTGAAGGCTTATGTTTATGAAGATGGCCGTGTAGGGGTACATGCATCTGTGAAACAGGATGCTGAGATTATACCGGCAGATCCACAGCTGCAGGGCCTGTATGTTGTCATGCTTAAAACAGGTGCTGTAAAAGACCAAGAACTGAAAGCAAATATGCTTCAGCATCTGGTGGATCTGATCAAAAACAGCGGTTATACCCTTGACTGCGGATTTGCTTCCATCGGCTTTTTGCTGGATGTCCTTTATGAGAACGGGTATCGGGATGTGGCCTATAAATTGCTATTCAGTGAAAAAGCACCATCCTGGTTATATATGATCAAAAACGGTGCCACCACGATCTGGGAAAACTGGAGAGCCATCAGGGAAGACGGTACGGTAACGGATTCCTCATTCAATCACTATGCCTATGGCTGTGTCGGTGATTTTATGTACAGGCATATCGGTGGAATCGAGGCAGTAGAACCCGGATTTACCAAGGTGCGGATTGCCCCTGATCTTGACTGCGGCATCAAGGAGTGTACCTGCTCCAGGATCCTTCCGGATCAGAGAAAACAGGGAAAGATCGTTTGTACCTGGAAGGCAGAACAATCAGACGAAGGCATTCACGGAACTCTTCATGTGGAGATTCCCGAAGGCGTAACTGCCCGGATCGTCCTTCCTTCCGAAGAATCCGACGCAGCTGCCGGAAGCCATGATTATATATTCTGAAGCGTAAAGTAATCATTAATCAGAAAAAGGAAAATATCAAATGGATCAGGAACAATTAGAACAGATTTTCGGACATTACACATCCTGGCTGGCAAAGCCGGGTACCTGGGTGATCAGCTTTATGAACGGAACCCAGTTTCTGTTCCTTCTGGAAGGAACGGAAAAGGCAATGCTGATCGATACGGGTTATGCGGTGGGAAATCTTCGCCGTTATGTGGAGCAGTTGACGGACAAGCCGGTCGTCGTGGTCAATACCCATTTTCATCCGGATCATTCCGGCGGCAACGGCGAATGGGAAGAGGTGATGATCAGCGAGGATTATCAGCTGGATGTTCCTTCTATCCAGAAGACCATGGGAGATATCAATGCCCTTCCGCATCCGGATTATAAAGTGATCCCGCTTCATGACGGAGACGAGATCGATCTGGGGGAAAGGGTCATCAAAGTATTCAAGGCGGCAAACGCCCACTGCCACAGTCATGTATATTTCCTGGATACCGGGGAAAGGATCCTGTTCATGGGTGATGAGATGGACAGCTGGCAGGTCATGCTGTATGAAAATTCCCAGAATCCGGATCTGGAAGAAAAAGAGGATCTGGATGTGATCCTTCAGAATTACAGAAAAAACCTGCTTCTGGCAAAATCCCTGGATGCGCAGTACGACTGGTTGGTAGGCAATCATAATGGATTTGTATTCGATAAGAGCTATCTGGATGATTTCCTGGGACTTGTAGACGGCGTGTATACCGGGGAAACGCTTGTATGTGAACGCCTGGAGCATCCTTTTGTGGAAATGGATCCAGTGGCGGAAACACTGTCCAGGATTCGTTTCCGGAAGGCCAGTGCATTTGTCAGAAAAGCATTATTGGATAAGATTTACGGAAAAAATCTTTTACCGTAGTAAATAAATAGATTTAGAGGAGGTAATGAAACATGCATATCGCGTATATTTCAATGGGAGCTATGGGACACGTACTGGCTGCACTTCCGTTCTGTGGAGAGCTGAAGAAAATGGGACACAGAGTTTCATTCTTTACAGCTGAGTTCCTGAGAGAACAGGTAGAGGCATTCGGTGTGGATTTTTATCCGGTGGAATCTCCGCTCAACAAAGGCGGCAAAGGTGACAAGAATGCACTGGAGAATCTGCTGGCAGAACTGCCGATGCGTTTCCTCAATGAAGGTGCCTGCGGAGTAAAGGATATCATAAAAGTTCTGGAAAATGACAAGCC
This sequence comes from Parasporobacterium sp., assembly GCA_017510065.1. Taxonomy (GTDB): domain Bacteria; phylum Bacillota; class Clostridia; order Lachnospirales; family Lachnospiraceae; genus RGIG5612. The sequence continues at coordinate 7,010 of JAFWOB010000146.1, read as the reverse complement.
GGACCTTATTGTAAATGACAAAATGGCAGTGGCAGGAAGACTTGCCGCTTCTTATCTGAATGTACCCATTATTCTTTTCTTCACCAGCTTTGCAGCAAATGAAGTGTTCAATGAAACGCTCCAGTGGCCGGAAGGCATTGAAGAAACGCCTGCCAGAAAGGAAGCGCTGAAACTGGCGGAAGATCTGCAGAAACAGTATGGCGGAAAGGTTCTTACCCCGTATGAGATATTTGCATCCTACACGGATTTCAACATTGTTACTGTAGATAAGAGATTCCAGCCGTGTGCCGAGACTTTCCCGGATGACAAATTCTTCTTTGCCGGTCCCCAGATTGCGCAGAGAGCAGGTGAGGCAGAGTGGGAAGGCCCCAGTAACGGCAAGAAGACCGTCTATGCTTCTCTTGGCACCGTATTCAATAATCAGCCCTGGTTCTGGCCAATCCTGTTTGATGCAGTTAAGGATCTGGATATCAATCTGATCTGCTCCATCGGCAGTATGTTAAAACCGGAGGATCTGGGAGAGATCCCTGCGAATGTGAGCCTTCATGCATTCCTTCCGCAGCTGAAAGTCCTGCAGAACATCGACGGGTTCGTCAGCCATGCGGGAATCGGCAGCATCATGGAAGCCACCTGGTTTGGCGTACCTACGCTTGATATTCCTCAGATGGGTGATCAGTTCGATACGGCCAAGAAGGTTGCGGAACTGGGAATCGGCACAGGCATCTTTGGACGTGAGAATATCACCAGTGAAAAGCTGCGTGCCGGAATCCTGGATATTCTGGAAAATCCGAAATACAGAGAGAATCTGGCCGTGATCCAGAAAGATATGCATGATAATATGGGACCCGGAAATGCTGCAAAGGCGGCTGTTAAATGGCTTGAAGAACATAAATAAGGAGATGGCAGACAATGGTTAAAAGGATTTTAACGGTTATTATAGTTCTTACAATGATCGCGATGATGTCTACCGGTTTTACAGCAGCTGCTGACGAAGCAGTGGAAGAGGATTATGTCAACTATTTGTGGGAAATCCCGGAAGATGCATCAGAGGAACAGTATATACAGCTGATGGAACGGAACTTCCGTATCATACAGGAATTTGAACTGTTATTTACACCGGAATCCTATAAAGAGTTTGCAAACGTATATAAGAAGCAGTACAAAAAATCAAAATCCTTCGAGGATGCACAGAAGGTAGTGGAAGCGCAGGCAAATCTGGTTCAGAAAACAACCGTTGCTGATGGCGTATGGTTCCTGTGGGGCGCCAGTGCAGAAGATAATGCCAATGGCTACGCATGGTTTACAGGAAATGTGGGACCGGTGGTAGACGGTGAGGAAGCAAATCTTACGGAAGAAGCCCTGGATGCCAGCCAGATCGACAGTTTCGGTCAGGCTCCCGTCCTGATCAAGGCTCTTTTGGATGATCCGACTCAGGCAAAGGGGAATATTGTACTGATCTCCGGAGGCGGATTTTTCACCAGGAGCAATGCAGCCGAAGGATATGCTGCCATTCCCTGCTTCAATGATCTGGGATATAACTGTTTCCTGCTTCAGAGACGTGTTGAGCCGTTTTCGGTAGACGATATCGGCATGGATATGCAGCGCGCCATTCGTCTGGTTAAGTATTATGCGGAAAAAGAAGGCTGGGGCGGACAGGACATGATCGCAGCGGCAGGTTTCTCCGGCGGCGGCGGAACCATCCTGCAGGCAATTAACCATGACTATGGTGATATGACGCCTGTAGACGAAGGCGCAACATCCTATATTCCCGATGAGATCGATGCCATTAATTCTGATCTGGATGTGGCGATGATCGCTTATGGTTCAGGCTCCACACCGGTAACGGAGGAGAATGAAAACCTGCCGGCATTTTACATTACCCATGGTGAGGAAGATGATATGGTTCCTCCGGAAAATGCCCATATTACTTATGAGTCAGTAAAGGACCGTGTTCCGGCAATGCTGTATATGGTTCCCGGTGCAAAGCACGGATACGGCGTCGGTCAGTCATCCAATGCAGCGGAAGGCTGTAAGGAATGGCCCGGCCAGGCTGATGAATTTATGCAGTCACTTCGATAAAGTGACAGACTTACCGGAGTGACAGATGGATAGTTTTTTGTCACTCCGGTTTTTTTTATGGAGGAAAAATGAAACAAATGATTTGGAAACGGATATCTATACTATGTCTTGTCTTTGTGGCTGCATTTAACATCAGCGCTGTTTATGCAGCACAGGCAGAAGAAGACCTTTTTGTGGTTACAGAGCTTGGAGAGGATGTGACCTTTCACACACAGCTTCAGCAGGATGCACTGGAAGCAGGTGCCGAGCATATCAGCGAATACTCCAATCTGGGCAAAGATGAACTGAGTATCCCCGAGGGGGTAACTCTGGAGTGGGTCTATGAAGGAGATATCATGCCGGAAACCTATACAGTGTTGCTCAGTCAGGAGGAAGATCTGTCTGATCCGTTGGTGATCGAAGTGGAAGGCGGTTCAGACGAATGCAGCTGCACCATCCAGAATCTGATGTTGGGAACGGATTATTACTATACGATCGCGGCAGGAGATACGGTCAGTGATGTGTATTCTTTCACAACATCGGCAAATGGACCAAGAAACCTGTATGTGGATGGCATCACAAATGTCAGGGATATTGGAGGATGGCATACCAATGATGGCGGATCGATCAGGCAGGGACTTCTGATCCGGTGCGGAGAGCTTAATGAGGCAGAATCCGTTGAACCATGTATCACAGAAGAAGGCATTGCCGTTATGCGCGATATCCTGGGGGTAAAGACAGAGATCGATTTTCGCTGGACAGAAGATAACGAACAGGGCGGAATCACAGAGAGTATGCTTGGAAGCGACATCAATTATTACTCGGAACCCATCGGATATATTACCGATATCTCACCGGATACTGCGTCTATTGCGGAAACGTTTCACTTGATGGCGAATGTGGATAATTATCCGATCATCTATCACTGCAAGATAGGAACTGACCGCACCGGTCTGATCACTTATCTGGTGCTGGCGTTGTGTGATGTTCAGATGGAAGATATCTATACGGATTACGCCTTTTCCAATCTTGGTCAGATCGAGGGAAAACGCGACCCCAAGCGCCTGGATAAAATGGTGAACGACAACTTTGCAGAGTATATGGGTGATACTCCGAAAGAAACAGCCCGCAACTACCTGACGTCTATAGGCGTATCGGAAGAAGAGCTGGATACCATTGTTTCCCTTCTTGTGGAGAGATAATGATATAAATTAGCCTTTGAAGAGAAAACTGGTTGAAAGGAGTGTGTATGAAAAGAATAGCAGTTGTTTTAATGATACTGGTACTTGCAGCTGGTTCTGTTTTCTTCCCTGTGGCAGCAGAAGAAGAGATCGATGCAGCAGCAGTTACTGATTTTACAAATTTCACCACGATCGTAACTGAGGGGATCGTAGAGGAACCGGTGGAATTCCAGCTGCTTCCCGATGGATACAATCTGTATGACACAGAGCACAAGGGAACCGATATGGTCATTCATTATACGACAGATGTTTATGAAGACGGTGTGACCTATGAGAAATTCTGCCGTGTGTACCTGCCATACGGATATGACCCGGATGATAAAGACACCAAATATAATGTGCTGTATTTCCAGCATGGAAACAGCGGTTCTCCCAATGAGCTTTTTGATCATGATATGAAGAAGCTTCATCCGATGAATCTTCTGAATAACCTGTTTGACCCTGACCATCAGGCTGTAGATCCCATGATCATAGTCTGTCCGACTTTCTATCTGGAATATGATGAGGCAGAATATGTGACACCGGGAGATAATCCGGCCGGTGATGGGAGATTTGCAAATGAAGACAGCACCATCGCTCCCAACTATTACAGAGAAGTGGTCGAGGATCTGATCCCTGCAGTCGAGAGCCAGCTTAATGTTTACTGTGAAGACTTCTCGGAGGAAGGGATAAAGGCAACCCGTGACCACAGGGCATGGGCAGGTTATTCCAGAGGATCTTTATGCACCTATTATATGTTTTACCATGATCTGGAGTATTTCAAGTACTGGATGCCCATGAGTGCCCCTTTGAGAATGCGCAATGAAGTAGGATTTGAGGCGGGAGTGGAAGGTGCCTTTGCGTATCTGAAGGAAGCCATCGATGCACATCCGGATCTTGACTTTTTTATTTACGGTACCGGCGGAAGTGATAAAGATGCCTCTACATTGCCGGGAACAAAGGATCTTGTTCAGCTGGCAGTTCTGGAGGGAGAGGAATTTGCCTATTATGCGCAGCAGACAGATACTTTCTCATTCGGAAATGATCCGGCAGTGAATAATATCTATTTCTGCAGATCTGAATTCCTTCATAACGATCTGTATATGCCGTATTCACTGTACAATGCGGCAAAAGTATTGTTTCAATGATCTGTCCTGACCGGACAGGAATCATATTGAGGTGAAATGAAGATGAAAAAAACAATCATGATCGTTATGGCAATAGCGCTGGTGCTTTGCGTGATCTTCCCGACATTCGCTGCAGAATCTTCACCGGAGGTTGAAGAGAAAGATTATTCCCGCCTGATTCAGGAGATTCCGGAAAATGCCGATGCGGAAACGGCGGTAAAGATTGAGAAAAGAAATAACAAACATATCACAGCCATGCAGGTGCTTTTTGATGCGGACTCCCTGAAGGCCTACAATAAGGCATGCAGCAACATGAAAAAAGAGGGTACCATGGAAGCGGTGCGGGCAGCTGTAGAGGCGAGGGAAAACCTGGTACAGGTGGAATCTGTGGAGGATCGGATCTGGTTTATCTGGGACGAGGATAATATGCCCTGTGTTGATGGCGAGGGGTATACCGAAGAAGATCTGGATGGCAGTCAGATGTTTGGCTTTGGGTATGAACCGATCGCTATCAAATATCTGGTGGAAGATCAGTCACAGTGTAAAGGAAATATCATTGCCTGCTCAGGCGGTGCCATGAAGGTATGGTCAAACAATGCAGAAGGCTATCCTGCCGCCAGCGTTTTCAATGATCTGGGATACAACTTCTTCCTGCTTCAAAGACGTGTGGAACCCTATTCGGAGATGGACATTTTTATGGATTTCCAGAGATTGATCCGTCTGGTCAAATATCATGCTGTTCAGGAAGGTTATGGAGGACAGGACATGTTTGCAGGCCTGGGCTGGTCCGGCGGATGCAGAACACTGTTTGGAGCTGTCAATTATTGTTATGGAGATATCACTCCTGCAGATTTTGATTCCGATTATATCCCGGATGAAATAGATGCTGTCAATTCCGATCTGGATGTTGCCCTTGCTTTATACGGCATGGGATATGATATGGAAGCGGACAATAAAAAGCTGCCGGCATTCTATATATGTGCCGGAACAATCGATTCCACTGTTGATCCGCAGAACTCCTATGATCTGTATGACTGGCTGATCGAAAATGGTTATGATGCAGAACTTAATATGATCGAAGGCGCAGAGCATGGATTCGGTGTTGGTCTTCCGCCGGCAACAGGACAGGCTCCCGGTACTGATGAATGGCCAATGCATGCAGACGAGTTCATGCAGGCCCATCTGGGATATCAGTCAGAACAATACTGAAAGAACAGTTAATGAGGTGAAAAATGAAAGAAAGAAAAAGAATCCTGGCCACAGTGATAAGCACTGTAATTGCAATTTGTCTGGGCTTTGGCTCCCTGACCGCATTTGCGGAAGGCAAAGACAATAAGGAAGAAATACCGGAAGTGCTTCCTCCTGTCGGAAATCTGGAGATTGGGGATGCTATCAGCAAGGAACTGACTGTTCTGGTGGACGGAGCAGAGAAGAAAGTAACAGAGTATGAAGATTTCTATCTTCCGGATCCGTCCCTGGAAGACCAGAGGATCAGTATCTATGTTCCGGAAGGTGCGACAGCGGATTCTCCGATCATTCTCTGTGTCAATAATGCCGGCTGGATGATGAACAGCTATAAGAGCCGGACCAAGGTCGCCAAGGATGATCCGGAAAACAAAGAAGAGTATTCCTCTTCTGCTGACAACGATAAGATCGGAATGATCCTTTCGAAAAACTATGTGCTGGTCAGCTATGGCTGCCGGGCAAGAAATGACGATCCGGTTGATGGCATTTACAACGGCCATTCACCGGCAACCGTTGCAGACACCAAGGCAGTGATCCGGTATCTGCGGTACAACAAAGAAGCTCTTCCCGCAGGCAATACAGACTGCATTATCATCACTGGAACATCCGGTGGCGGCGCCTTATCCTGTGTGATCGGCGCCAGTGGGGACAGCAGCGATTTCTTTCCGTATCTTTATGATATCGGTGCTGCCGGTGTGGAAAAGGAAGGAGAGGACTATACCTCCAGTATCAGTGACAGTGTAGCAGGCGTGATCGCTTACTGCCCGATCACGGATCTTCCCAATGCAGATGCTGCCTATGAATGGACCTATGCGGCTACTCGTAAAGAGCTGGAAGGCATAGATTTCAACACCAATCCGGAAAAGAAGGCAAAAATCTATTATTCCGAAGAGGAAGGCACCTTAAATGAAGAGGTTTCTTCCATCCTGACAGGATACTATGAGGAATATATAGATCAGCTGGGATTAAAACTGGATGACGGAACGGCACTGACAAGTGCCAATCTGAAAGACGCTGTGATCGGTCTGATGGAAGCGGAGATCAAGGAATCCATGCAGGAGATCGGGACGGAGCAGATGCTGACAGATATCGGTACGAACGCCAACGGAAAAGAAAGTGTCGGGCCGCAGGACTGGCTGGTGTTCGATGACAACGGCGATTTCACCTATGATTTCGATCAACATCTGAACTGGGTCGCTTCCAATACCGAATTAAAAGTGGTCTGTGCTTTTAGTAACGCTGGGCTTCCCTGGGCTGCGACCAATGAAGATTCCCTGTTCGGCGCAGGAGAATACCCTTATGCAGCCTTTGAAGCGTATTCCTGGGAGCATGACAGTGTGGCAGAAAATGGCAGCGGACT
>JAFWOB010000145.1 GCA_017510065.1 Parasporobacterium sp. | reverse complement strand
TCGCTTTTTGAAATTTTATTGAAATTTCAGGGATGGTTTATACTGTTCAATTGTCAAGGTGCTTCGCTTTTCGTTTGTCTGTCTCAGCGACAGCTTGCATATATTAACACGCCCTCAATATATTGTCAACAACTTTTTTAAAATATTTTTTATTAATTTCGAGCGCTTATTATTTGTACCACAACCACCAATTTTTTTCCAGTGGACAATTCGATTTTTTCGCTTGATTTGTCCACATAATGAAAGCAGTGGCTTTTGCTTGTCCACAAATCAGCTTTTCCCCTGTTTATATGTCATTTCTGCAAAGGTCCTCCAGGGATTCTCGCTGTACTGCCACATAGGAAGAACCATCTTTCAGCATGACAACAGCCGGTCTCGGAATCCGATTATAATTGGACGCCATGGAATAATTATAGGCACCGGTTGTACAGACAGCTACAATGTCCCCCTTCACTGTTGTGGACGGAACCTTGACATCTCTCTGGATCAGATCCCCGCTTTCACAGCAGCGGCCGGCAATCGTTGCCGTCATATCGCAGGGTTCTTCTACCCGGTTTGCGATGAAGCAGGTGTAGGAAGAGCCATACAGGGCATATCTTGGATTATCCGTCATACCGCCGTCCACGGAAATATAGTTTTTATATTCCGGGATCCGTTTTACATTGCCGGCTGTATACAGAGTCATGCCGCTGTCCGCCACGATGCTCCGTCCCGGTTCCATCATGACTGCGGGAAGGGAAAGTCCCAGTTCCCTGCAGGAATCAGCGATAACGCTTCCTACACGCCTTATCTTTTCCGCAATGTCAAGACCGGCGTCCTGCTGCGTATAGCGCACACCGTATCCGCCTCCCAGATTCAGCTGGGAAGTAACAAATCCGTATTTTTCCTTCATATCCCGGACAAATTCCAGCATGACTCTGGCCGCCCGTTCGAAAACATCCTCTTCAAATACCTGAGAACCTACATGGCAATGGAAACCGCACAGCCGGATATGGCTTTTCGTAAGTGTATATCCTGTGATCTCATCAGCCTGTCCCGTCTCAATGGCACTGCCGAATTTGGAATCCACCTTGCCTGTACTTACCGCATCGTAGGTATGGGGATCGATCCCCGGCGTGATCCGGAGGAGAACATTCTGCAGGAAAGATCTTTGTGCTGCCTGCTCCTCGATGGCGTCGACCTCGGCCATATTGTCTGCCACAAAATACCCTACACCGCAGTCCATGGCATAGGCAATGTCCTGATCTGTTTTATTATTGCCGTGAAAATACGCTCCGGTAAGATCATAACCCGCTGCTTTCGCCGTGTAGATTTCCCCCGGCGATACGACATCGATTCCCATTCCCATCTCTGTCATGATCCTGTACAGCTGTTTAAAGGAGCATGCCTTACTGGCGTACAAAGGTCTGGAGCCTTCCGGAAGAAAGCGCTCAAATGCGTCAAGATAAATACGGCATTTTTCCCTGATCTTGTCCTCATCCATCAGATACAATGGAGTCTTGTATTTCGCAGCAAGCTCTACCGTATCCTGTCCGGCAAAATACAGATGTCCGTTTTCTCCGTTCCTGATGTTGTCGCAAATCATTGATCAGATTCTCCTTTCCTTCTAAAGCTGTACGGCCAATGCCCAAAGCCCGCTTTTTTGTTACAGACAGTGTGCCCTGAGTTCTTCTCCTGACATCGGAGACAGATCTGCCGGCGCCAGATCCAGCATGGTGAGACACCCTGTTACGCCCTGTCCGGATTTTTTCCAGATCGCTCTTGCGCAGCATACCAGTACAGATGAGGTAAACTGCGGGTTGGAATCCAGCTTCAGACTGTATTCGATAGTATGTCCGCATTCTTTTTCAAGACCGGTCCTGCCGCTGCGGATCACACTCCCGCCATGCGGAAGCGCACTGTGCTTCTCTTTCATTTCTTCCATGGAAATAAATGTCACTGTAGTATCGTATTCGTCAAAATATTTCGGCATGGTCTTAATGGCCTGTTCGATCGCTGCTTTATCAGCGCCTTCTTCCGCCACAACAAAACATTCCATTGTATGTTTCATGCGGGTGGTCAGTTCCGGATTTTCTCCGTTCCTCACCCGTTCCACCGCTTCCGGAACCGGAACGGTATACTGTCTCGCATCCAGAACGCCGGGAATACGACGGACCGCGTCGGAATGTCCCTGGCTTACGCCCTTTCCCCAGAAAGTGTAGGTACTGCCGTCAGGAAGGATCGACTCCATATAGACCCTGTTGATGGAAAACATTCCCGGGTCCCATCCGCAGGAAATGATCGCTGTATGCGAACTTTCCTTTGCAGATTTGTCCACAGCAGCAAAATGTTTCGGAATATCCGCATGTGTATCAAAGCTGTCCACGACATTAAAATATTTCGCCAGTTCCGGAGTCTGACGGGGAAGATCTGTGGCGCTACCGCCGCAGATGATCATCACATTGATTTCCTCTTTATAGGAAAGAACATCTGACGCCGGATAAACCGGTGCCCCGGTAAGTGTCTTCACATTCTTCGGATCTCTTCTGGAAAACACGCCGAACAATTCCATATCCTTATTGTTCTGAATGGCGCACTCCACGCCCCGTCCCAGGTTTCCGTAACCGTAAATCGCTATCTTCATCTTTTTCTCCATTTTATCCTTTTCAGTCTTCTCTTAATAAGTCATTCATATCGTAAAGTCCCGCAGGCTTTCCCATCAGGAACGCCGCGGCCTTGACGGCTCCTTCCGCAAACAGAGCCCTGGAATAAGCCTCATGTTTCAGGGTAATACTCTGATTGTCGGTTCCGATGACTACTTCATGGATTCCCACTATGTTGCCCATCCTGACGGCATGGATCCCGATATCATTCGGCTGTCTCTTGCCGTACCCATTCCTTCCGTTCACGATCTGGGAATCCGGCCTCACTTCCTGGATTGCATGAGCAATGGCAAGCGCTGTTCCACTGGGTGCATCCACCTTCCGGTTATGATGCCGTTCGATAATCTCGATCTCCGCCCCGCTCATAACAGCAGCTGCCTTTTTTGCAAGATCGATCAGCAGGGCGACTCCCAGAGAATAATTGGCTGCAAAGAACAGGGGAATACAGCTCGCCGCCTCCTGTATCATCTGCTTTTCTTCCTCTGTCTGTCCTGTTGTGGCAAGTACCAGGGGAATCTCATGGGATACAGCAAACTCCAGCAGATCTTTTGTGCAGGAATGGTGGGAGAAATCGATGATGCAGTCCACATCACACTCTGCATCCTGAAAACTTTCGCTGCAGGGCACGTCAAATGTTCCATCGATATCCAGGCTGACTCCTGCTGCCAGTTCGCCGCCTTCAGTTCCTTTTTTCAGAAGTGCTGCCACTTCCCGTCCCATATGACCATATAATCCGCTGACCAGTACTCTCATATTGTTTCCCTTTCTTTTCCGTTCTTTATACCAACTGGAACTTTTTCATCTCTGCCAGCAGTTTTGCTTCATGATCTGCTTCCATTGGTGTAAGCGGAAGCCTTACATAGTTCTCTCCCCATCCCATGGCAGCCATGGCAGCTTTTACGGGGATCGGATTGACTTCACAGAACAAAAGCTTGATCAGTTCCATATATTCGCACTGGAGCTGCGCGCTCTTTTTCACATCTCCTTCAAAGAAGGCACTGCAGATCTGCGCAGTCTGCTTCGGCATGATATTGGACAGAACAGAGATGATGCCGCTTCCTCCCATAGCAAGAAGAGGAACGATCTGGTCATCATTTCCGGAATAGATATCCAGCTTATCCCCCACCAGGGCAAATGTTTCCATGATCTTGGAAAGATTGCCGTTTGCTTCCTTCACAGCCTGGATCATGGGATGCTCTGCCAGTTTCGCATAGGTGGCAGGTTCAATATTAACGCCGGTCCTGGAAGGAACGTTGTAAACGATGATCGGTTTTGTGGATGCGTCGGCGATCACATTATACATTTTCACCAGTCCGTTCTGTGTCGCCTTGTTGTAATACGGCGTCACCACCAGCATGGCATCACAGCCGACTTCACAGGCAAATTTAGTCAGATCCACAGCATAGGCGGTATCATTGGATCCGGTTCCTGCAATTACCGGTACTCTTCCCGCAACCTTTTCAGCGGAATAAGCCAGAAGCTCCCTGTGCTCTTCATCAGTCAGGGTAGAACCTTCACCGGTCGTTCCGGCAATTACCAACGCATTGATTCCCTCTGCGATCTGCCAGTCGATCAGTTTATCCAACGTCTTATAATCCACTCCGTTTTCATTCAGCGGGGTGATCAGTGCACTTGCTGCTCCTTTAAAAATAGGTGTTCCTGTCATCTTTGTCTCCTCCAAATCATATAATAAAAAAGTCATGACAACTGTCATGACTCAAACGCATACACAAATCTCATGACAGCTCTCCGCCCGTCAGGGCGACAGTCCAACGGATCTTCTCCGAAGTCCCAGGAAAGCATGCATTCAGGAAAATCCATACTCCCTTCGGCGGCTTCCCCTTTCATTCTCCGGATTCCTGTCCGTTTATGGAGAACTACTGATGTCGGCCGCAACCTCTATCGTGGATACTTTATAACATACTTAAACACTTTATGCAACTACTAAATGAAAGTTCCCGCTATTTTCGCAGGATCATACGGCCGGCGTGATTTTTACCATAGAAGCCGTCTGTCCTTTGCTGTTTCGGATACACATCCAGTAAGATGTTCCGTCAAAGCGGCGATAAACTTTCAGTCGTTTTCCCTCCATACACGGATGCCCGTAATGGATCTCGATCGATCTGAGGGCTGAACCTGTGATCTTCTCCGATGGGAACTGATCCAGGAATTTCCGGATATACGCAATGTTGTTCATATGGAGCCCGAAATCAATATCCGTAGACCGGACTGTAAATTCTCCGCAGACATCCTCATCGGTAAAATCATCCTCGAACCAGATGGGATCCTGTGTGATCCCCGGCCTTTCGGTAAACTCATAATCAGACGGAAATCCGGATTCCTTAAATGGAACAGCCTGCCCATCTTCCCCGATGATCGCCCACTGGGTCCTGGCGATCGCTACGGGCTTCCCTTTTCTTGTCAGGGAATACCCCCTGAAACACCTTAAGCTGTCCGGCTCACATCTTTCCGCCCAGGTGCTGGCTTCCAGTTCATCCAAAAGCCATGCCCTGCCCAGAAAATCGACCCGGTTATGGACCGTTACCCAGAACCGTTTCTTCCTAGCCATATCAGCCGCTCCGATTCCCAGGACTTGCGCATGTTCCGCAGACAAAGCCTGAAATGCAATAAACGTTCCTACGGGTGACAGTGCCGCATCTCTTCCGCAGTGATCCGGTTGAACAATAAATGGCCTTGTATATACTCCTGTTTCCATACTGCTCCTTTTTTTCGGCAGATCTTTGCGAGCCGGTATTCCGGTCCGATCCGTGATTGATACTCGATTGATAAAAGAAAAGAACCATGCTGTAATGGTTCTTTTCCGAGCGGAGAAGAAGGGATTTGAACCCTTGCGCCGCTATCAACGACCTACTCCCTTTCCAGGGGAGCCCCTTCGGCCAGCTTGGGTACTTCTCCGAATCAATAAATGATGATAAATCTTACAGGTGGAGATTCTACACGATTTCCTTTGGAAAATCAAGAAGAATCTTCAGGAATTATCCAAAGACTTTTTTGATGCTTTCATAATGAAGGAAAATGCCCTGCTCTCCCAGCTTCCGGATCTCTTCTTCTGTCGCAAACGCAAATCCGCAGGCTTCCTCCTCCTGGATCTTCACATCTTCCTCTCTCACATCCAGGTCAAACCGGTAAACATCCACAAAATAATTATCCTTTTCCTGCGGATTGTCCCTCCGGTAGGTAAACAAAAGGCCCCCTTCTGCACCTTTCACATCGATCCCAGTCTCTTCCAGCAGTTCTCTTCGAACTGCTTCCTGCGAAGTTTCTCCGGCCTGTACACCGCCGCCGGATACTTCCCACCAGCCAGGCGCCCAGGATTTGGTCAGCACTCTCTGTGTGATCAGAAACGTCTGATTCGGACGTCTGATCACGCCAAGCACGGTCAGATGATACTCTCCCGGTTTCATGTTCCAGTCTTCTCTTTTCATGATCCGGCCTGTCAGCTGTTTATCTGCGTCATATATATCCCAATATTCCATAATACGGCTATTCCTTAATTACCTATCTCTGATACAGATTGTTTCCTTCACTGTCGATCACAACGATGACCGGAAAATCTTCCACATACATCTCCCGGATCGCTTCTGTTCCAAGATCTTCATAGGCGATCACTTTGCTTTTTTTGATCTGCCTTGAAAGAAGCGCTCCTGCGCCTCCAACTGCTGCAAAATAAATACCATGGTTTTTGATCATGGAAGAGATGACTTCCGGGCTCCTCTTTCCTTTTCCGATCATCCCTTTCATGCCAAGATCCAGCAGCTTCGGGGTATATTTATCCATTCTGGAAGAAGTGGTAGGTCCTGCTGATCCGATGACCTGTCCTTCTCTGGCAGGTGTCGGGCCGAGATAATAAACCGTCTGGAAACGGATATCAAACGGCAGTTCCTTTCCTTCTTCCAGGGTTTCGATCATCCGCTTGTGAGCCGCGTCCCTGGCGGAATAAACAGTTCCGGTCAGATAGACCATATCCCCTGCATGCAGCGAGCTAATCATTTCATCTGTCAGCGGAAGGCTGATTTTCTTTTCCATGTTCTGTTCCCCTTTATCTGCGATTCTCAAATAGTTGTCTGTATATGCCTGTTCACGTGACAACAGATATTGACCCCGACCGGAAGTCCGGCAATATGGGTCGGGTAGGTTTCCATGTTGACAGCAAGCGCTGTCGTCGTGCCGCCCAGTCCTGCAGGTCCGATATCCAGTTCATTGATCCTGGCCAAAGCTTCTTTCTCAAGTGCAGCGATATGCGGCTTATCACTGGAAGATCCGACCGGACGTGTCAAAGCTTTTTTGGCGAGAAGTGCGCATTTTTCAAAGGTACCTCCGATACCCACACCGACAACTACCGGCGGACAGGCATTCGGTCCCGCTTCCCTGACCGCACCGACAACTGCCTCCAGAACGCCTTCCGCCCCATCAGCAGGTTTAAGCATGAATACCTTGCTCATGTTCTCACTTCCGAATCCCTTCGGCGCAAGCGTGATCCTGACCTGGTCCCCGGGAACAATGCTGTAATGAATAACCGCCGGCGTATTGTCCTTTGTATTAACCCGATCCAAAGGATCCCGTACCACGGATTTCCTCAAATAGCCTTCTGTATACCCCCGAGCCACTCCGTCATTAACTGCGTCCTCGATGCTGCCGCCTGTGAAATGGACATCCTGCCCCACTTCAAGAAAAACAACTGCCATGCCGGTATCCTGACAGATCGGAATGCTGTCATCGGCTGCGATCTCCAGGTTCTGCTCCAGAATGCCCAGGATCTGCCTCCCCAATTCGCCCTTCTCTGTCTCGGCTGCCTTTTTCAACGCAGACTGCATATCTTCCGACAGTTCATAATTGATCTTAATGCACATGTCCCTTACTGCATCCGCTATCTGCCTGACATCAAGTTCTCTCATAAATAAGCCTCCGTAAATAAGCTGTCTTCTGCCTTTTATCTGATTCTATCTTATCGTTCTTTGCCGATTTAATCAACTGAAATCCTTGATCTTTCCAAACACAGTATCTTGTCTTGACTCGTCGGGAAAACAACGGTATAGTATTTTTATGGCAGGAAACATTCTAAAACCGATATACAAGGTCTGTGACCGGAAGCACGAAGGTGCTCCGGTCTTTTTTTTGCCGTGTATTACACTAACACAAGTGTAATACACCCGCCAGGTTCATTTTATCAGCAAAGGAGGACAGCACATGACAAACATCACAAACCTGATACTTCGCAGCAATTATCTTGCCAAACAGATCGGCAGGATGGAACAGATCCTGAAAGCCTCACCAGAGGGCAAGCTTTATCTGAAAAAAAGAAGCAGTGGCATTCCGTTCTATACAAAATATGAGCAAATATCAGACGGAACATTGCAGGAAACCTATCTTAGCCCTCAACACCCGGAATTTACCGCGCTTGCCAACAAACGATATGCCGAACTGGTTTTAAAAGATCTCTATCCGGAAAAAAAACTGGTCGACAAGGCAATCGCCCTGTATCAGCGCGGAAGCAGACTTGATGAATTTATCAAAGCACATCCTGAGCTCATGAGCCTGATCTCACCGGGTCTTCGTCCGCTTACCCAACTTGCACAGGAATGGATGGAAAAGCCATATGAGCGAAGTAATAAATATCCAGAAGATCTGAGATTTACGACAGTGGTTCCAAAACTGCTTGTCCGAAGCAAAGCTGAAGCTGATCTGGTCAGCCGTTTTATGCATTTTGGAGTTCCGTTTCATTACGAAGAAATCCAGAGAATAGGTCAGGAAAAGCTTGCAATTGATTTCACATTATTGAATGTTCGCGCAGGCAGGAAACTGTACTGGGATCACCGGGGAATGGCCGATGATCCCAACTATCTCCGGAAAACCCACTACTGTGAGAAGCTTTATCTCGAAGCAGGCATCATTCCCTGGGTCAACATGATCGTTACAGCAGAGACAAAAGACAGCCCGCTTGATATCCAATGGGTTGACAAGCTGATCGATTTTTATCTTTTGTAGGATCGATCTAATCCATTAACTGAGACGTACAGTTGGAGACAAAACAGCAGTGATACGAAGAGAACCTTTTTTCTTGTTTTCGTATCATGAAAAGATCGAAATAAGCCTTTTTCTTTTATTTCGTATCATAAAAATGATACGAAATATAGATTTATGTGCTTTTCGTATCATCGTCTGATACGAAATACTATTTTTCGTTCTCTTCGTATCATCTCTAAAATACGAAATAAAGATTTTTGTTCTCTTCGTATCACCGGCGGATACGAAACAAACGTTTTTTCTCTCTTCGTATCATTGACTGATACGAAAATAAAAAGTATGGCAAACTTCGTATCACTTTTCAGGTTCGCAGCAAGAAGTCCGGCAATATGCCGGCCTTCAGCATTAAAATAATAATATTTTCCTCAACCAGCGTTCTGCGCCTGGTCTTCCGGAGAATCGCCTTCCGGGGCCGGACCTTCCGGAGAATCACCTTCCGGAGAATCGCCTTCCGGAGCCGGACCTTCTGCAGACTCGCCCTGGCCGCCTTCGCTTCCGGAGCTTTCCGGCTCTTCATAATGAAGTTCGGAAACGGTTCCGTAGGTACCTGCTGCGATGGTGTCCTCAGACGGAGCAACCGTGATCGTGCCATTCTCATTTTCGGTTACACTGCCTTTTACGCTGCAGCCTTCCTCGATCGTCAGACTGTTCAGGATGCCTTCTCCGGTGACCGTCCACTCTGCACCGTTGGTCAGGGTCAGGTTGATCTGGCTCAGTCCGTTGTAGGCTGGTGTGTTGATTACACGGCGTCCTGCATGATAATCATAGGAATTCTCTTCCGTTCCTTCCATAGCCTCACCGGTCTTGTTGAAGAAGAACAGACCTTCGATCGGATTACCTTCCTCATCCACATGCTGCGCATAGGAAGTGGAGATCACGCCTTCCAGGGAGGCATTGTCCAGGGTGACATTGATCAGGGATGCATTCCAGTCAGACAGAACATTGGTCGTTCCGTCATATGTCTCGGAAACATGGACATTATTACTGGAACCGACAGAGTTGTAGATATCGCCGGTCAGAATGGAATTGGCAATCCGAACGGTCTTGGTGGTACCATCTGCCGCTGATTCCAGAGCCTGGTACTCATCAAAGGTCAGGTCCAGGACGTCCATTTCAAGGTCATTTGCACCTGTACCGGTATCATCTGTATCCATGAACTGGAACAGGACTCCGCTCCAGGGATTCTGGCCATAGATATTGACCTGAACATCGTCCAGAGTGATGTCTACAGCGCCTTTGGACATAACGGAGAATAATGCATCCGAAACTTCAAAATCAGAATGGCTCAGGACTGCGGTATAGGCATTGCCATGGCTCATGAAACCGATACGGTCAGAGACGCCGTACCCTCTCTGGTTCTCGGATTCCGTAAAGTCAAATGTGCCGCCTGTAAGGATGGCAATATAATCCGGCGCCATAAAAGTACATCCGTAGAAATTGTCATCAAATCCGTCGCAGTAAGTGACATAGCCGCTGCCTTCCTTGGAATCGTAGGCTTTTACAAAATACTCCGTTCCGTTTATCTCCGCGGAAAGGTTTGAGTTTTCTTCATCGGTGATCTCGCCGATCACAGCAACCGTATCGGTGGCATTCAGGGTGCCGTTTCCGGAGTCCGTGGAAAGGACCGCCCAGATGTCGCTGACTGCCAGGCTGTCAAAGAAGCTTAACGTTGCGGAGCCGTAGCAGATACATCCTCTCATGCTTCCGTACAGTCCCAGTGCCAGCGGTACACACTGCAGCATCGGTGCGGAGAAGTTGCTGGTGTAGTCATCATTAAAGTAATAGTAATGCGTTCCTGAGCCGAACATGCTCTCATAGTCTTCCGCATAGAAATCACCGGAAATACCATACTGCGCGATTTCCTCTTCCGTCAGGGGAGCTTCGGTGATAATGAACCTGTCATAGGTGTAGGGAACGAAATCATACGCTTCCGCCTCTTCCTTTGCCACCACGACAGAATCGGTGACATTGACAACAGAGCTGCCGCCTGCCCAGATACCGTCATGCAGAGGTCCCTGCGTGTTGACCACAACATTGTCGATATCAGCCTGTGCCGTTCCGGCAACGCTGATGACGGTTCCCCAGCCTCCTTTGGTTCCGAAATCATTGCCGCCGAGCCCGGCCGCATCGATCGTCACGTCCTGGATCTGTGTATGAGCACCATCTTCACTGTAAACATAGATGCCGCTGATATAGTCCGCATCCGTACTGATGTAACCGCCTGTGATCCCCTCGTCCGTGATCTGCGCATCCTGAACCGCAGCCGGAACGGATTTTTCCTCCGCATATCTGCCGTCTTCAAAGGTAACGGCACCGGTAAAATAAAACGGTCCCCAGTTAGCAGTGTTCATGGACATCATGACTTCATCATACTGGCCTTTATCGATGACAAACAGCTCGGCATCCTCGGTCCAGTTTTCCGGATCATCAAGATCCACGATCGTGCCATCCTTCACCAGAATGAATGTCTGGGCATCCGGATCGATCGTCTGCACTGATCCATCCGAGAATTCGACGGTTTCATACTGACTGTAAAGGGAAGAATCAACATAATTTGCCGATTCTTCACTCAGAACGATCCCGGTGATCACCGGAGCCGCTTCTGCTGCCGTGACTGGAACAGACAGCGTGATGGCCATGGCAGCCGCTGTCAGCACAGCAGAAAATCTCTTCATGTTCTTCATAGTTTTCCTCCGTATAATGTGTGAATTTGTATTCTCAACCAATAATACTCTATCACTTTATCATACCAGAATGTCGAATTCTATTTGTACAGCAAAACAGCCCGTAGAGATTTCCGGGCTGATTTTGTTGGTTTATATGAAATTATTAATTATTTGTCAGAAAAGTACTTCCGACGCATCTCCTCCTGCAGCCGTTCCAGATGCTGCCTGAAATCCCTGGAAGAGATCAGCATGCATCCCTGTCCTCTGGTAATGATCTGCTCGAGATGATCCGACGTCACAACGGCAATACGGCTCTTCTTTCCATATTCATTGGTAAACTTTTCAATATACTGATCTGCAGTTTCCTCTTCGGCTGTATAAACCAGCTGGATATTCTGATAGCGGGTCCGTTCCGATTGCCTGCCCTTTACACGGTAAGCGTCAAATACGGCGATCACTTCCCCGGAGATCATGCCTTTGTAATGCGTGAGCAGATCGATCAGAGCATCCCTGGCGGAATCAATGTTGATCCTGGCAAGATCTGCCAGTTCCGGCCAGGCAAAGATCACATTATATCCGTCCACGACCGTATACTCCGCTTCTTCCGGGGAAAAGATCCTGCTGCTGACCCGGGGAACAGGTTCCCCGGCAGGAACCGTCGATTCTTTCGTACCGAACCTGCGCTTCCAATTGGTCCCCGGTTTCTTGTCTTTATCTTTATTTCTGGAAATATGAGACAGGATCTCCTCGATTTCCTCCGTACCGATCCTTCTCTCCGTTTCCGCTGTCTTGGATCCGCTTCGTTCCGCAGCGCGGCTGACATTTTGCAGCGCTTCCTCTTCCCCGGCTGACAGGCCATTCAGTACATGCATATGCTCATACGCCTCATCATAGGGAACGATATACCCTGCTCCGTGGGAACAGAATACGGAATCCGGGGTATTTCTCACATCTGCCAGAGGATCATAGCCTTTTCGCAGGATCACTTCTTCCTGATCATGACAGACATCGTAGCCATCATTGAAAAAAGCAACACTGCCCTGTCCTTTGGTATAGGCAGCGATCTCTGCCGGATAATCCTTCAGCACAGATACGGGACCTCGTCCACGGATTACGCTGACCGCGCCATTTGCCTTTGTTTCCGGAACACCGAACTGAGCGCCAAAACGTTCCAGATCGGTCATCGCCCTCCCCACGCCGGAGGATGGAAGCTCCAGCACGAAACGGTAATACGGCTCGAGCAAAAGGTTGTCCGCCATCATCAGTCCCTGCCGTACTGCCCGATACACCGCCTGCCGGAAATCTCCGCCTTCCGTATGTTTCAGATGAGCTTTTCCCGCAACCAGAGAGATCTTCATATCCGTAATGGGAGAACCTGTCAGGACCCCTTTGTGCTGTTTTTCGCTGAGATGGGTCAGGATCAGCCTCTGCCAGTTGACAGACAGGCTGTCGCTTCTTACCCTGCTCTCAAACACAAGGCCGCTGCCCCGTTCTAACGGTTCCATCAGAAAATGCACTTCCGCATAATGCCGGAGAGGTTCGAAATGTCCCGACCCTATGACCGGGGCTGTGATCGTTTCCTTATACATGACCTCTCCGCTGTCAAATGATGCGGTGATCCCGAATCTTTCCGCAAGCATTGAGGTCAGAATCTCCAGCTGAACTTCCCCCATGACGCAGACATGGATCTCCTGTTTTTCTTCTTCCCAGGAAACGGTCAGTTCCGGATTTTCCTCTTCCAGGACCCTGAACTGCGGCAGTACCTTCATTGGATCCTGTCCCTGCGAAAGGATCACCCGATAGTTGAGGATCGGGATCACCAGCGGAGCCGGAGAATCAGACTCCGTTCCATATCCCTGCCCGGCATAGCTTTCTTTCAGTCCGGTCACACAACAGATCTCGCCGGCCGCAGCTTCGTCCCGAAGAGTGAAGCGGGTTCCGTTATAGATCCGGATCTGATTGATCTTGGAGCCTTCGGTGCCATCGGGGAGGACAGCTTTATTTTTCAGGATTCCTCCTGTGATCTTCATCATCGTAAGCCTGCTGCCGTCAGGATCTCTGAGGATCTTGATGACTCTTGCGCCAAATTCATCCGGATACTGCCCCGGCATCGTATAGCAATCCAGTACTTCCAGCAATTCCCGTACGCCTTCCATTTTCAGAGCGGATCCGAAAAAGCAGGGAAAAAGCTTTCTCCGGGCGATCATCTCAACAAGAAGTTCCATGGGAACCTCACCGGTTTCCAGATACCGATCCATGGCTTCTTCACTGCACATGGCAGCCTGATCATAGAACACATCCCTGTCCTTCTCGCCAAAATCGATCCCGTCGGGACTGAGAGAAGACCGGAACAGTCTGAGCAGCTGTTCCCTGTCAGCACCATCCTGGTCCATCTTGTTGAAAAACACAAATACCGGCACCCGGTATTCCGAAAGCAGCCGCCAGATCGTTTCCGTCTGGCCACGGATGCCATCGGCAGCACTGATCAGAAGCACTGCATAGTCCAGTACTTTCAAAACCCGCTCCATTTCAGCCGAAAAATCCGCATGGCCCGGAGTGTCGATCAGGGTAAATTCGGTATCTCCGTAATAAAATCTCGCCTGCTTGGAATAGATCGTGATCCCGCGCCTGCGCTCCATTTCATTATGGTCAAGAAAAGAGGCACCCTTATCTACCCTCCCGAAACTCCTGATGGTTCCGGTCAGGTATAAAAGTGCCTCCGACAAAGTCGTTTTTCCCGAATCTACATGTGCGATTATCCCTATGGTTATCTTTTTCACGTATTCACCGGTCAGTTCTTCAGACTATGCATCGGAGCAGGGATCCTGCCTCCTCTGGCAATAAAGTCCGCACTGGATTCTCTGTGTACTCCCATAACCGGGGCATCGCCCAGAAGGCCTCCCATTTTCACGGTATCACCTACTCTTGTGCCCGGTGTCGGAAGGACCCTGACTGCTGTTGTCTTGTTGTTAACCATACCGATGGCCGCTTCATCCGCGATGATCGCAGAGATTGTCTCTGCAGGAGTATCGCCGGGTACTGCGATCATATCCAGCCCCACAGAGCAGACACAGGTCATGGCCTCGAGTTTGTCAATGCATAACGTTCCGCAGCGTGCTGCCGCAATCATCCCTTCATCTTCGGAAACCGGGATAAACGCACCTGAAAGTCCGCCTACTGAAGACGATGCCATCACGCCGCCTTTCTTGACCGCATCATTGAGAAGAGCAAGCGCGGCAGTCGTGCCATGGGTGCCGCAGACCTCAAGGCCCATTTCTTCCAGGATGCGGGCAACGGAATCCCCGATGGCCGGGGTAGGTGCCAGGGAAAGATCCACGATACCAAAAGGCGTATCCAGTCTGGCGGATGCTTCCTGTGCCACCAGCTGTCCCACTCTTGTCACCCGGAAAGCGGTTCTTTTGATGGTCTCAGCTACAACGTCAAGGGGTTCTTTTCGAATATCTTTGAGCGCATTGTAGACAACACCGGGCCCTGATACACCGACATTGATCACCTTCTCCGGTTCCCCTGTTCCGTGAAATGCGCCTGCCATGAAGGGATTGTCCTCCACCGCATTACAGAAGACTACCAGTTTGGCACATCCGATACCATCCCGGTCTTTCGTCTTTTCCGCAGTTTCCTTGATCACCCGTCCCATCAGCGCAACCGCATCCATATTGATGCCGGAACGGGTGGATCCGACATTTACAGAGGAGCAGACAAGATCCGTGCGCGACAGGGCATCCGGGATCGAATTGATCAGGTTGCGGTCCGCATCCGTCATCCCTTTCTGTACCAGAGCGGAAAAACCGCCGATAAAATTCACACCGCAGTTTTTGGCTGCTCTGTCCAGCGCATCGGCAAAAGGAGCATAATCTGCTGAAGAGCAGGCTGCCGCCACCAATGCGATAGGCGTGACAGAAATCCGTTTATTTACAATGGGGATACCCAGTTCGATCTCAATATCTTCACAGACGGGAACCAGCTTCTGTGCATATCGGCAGATCTTGTCATAGATCTTGTCGCAGGCACGTTCTATGGATTCATCGCTGCAGCTAAGCAAAGAGATTCCCATGGTAACCGTTCTGATATCCAGATGCTGCTGCTGGATCATCTGTATGGTAGATAATATGTCTTTCTGATTGATCATAATCGTTCCTCTAAAATAGATCTTTGATACCTGTACAATCTGCTGTTTGTGATCAGAGTACTTGCCACGGATAAAAAAGTTCAGTGGCTTTCCACCCTCGCAATGACTAGGTTCATCGGCACTCCCTAGCGCCGTTCCCTGCGCTTCGCTCCGGGCCGTCGTCAGACTCGTGCCTGCTTCACCAAGTCATTCTGAGGGCACGCCAATTCACTTTTTTATCCCTGTCAAGCACTCCGATCCTAAATATCAGATCGTATGCATGGCATCAAAGATCTCTTCTCTCTGGATATGGATCGAAAGGCCCATGTCCTCTCCAAGTTCCTTCAGACCTTCCGCAACTTTATTGAATGCCGTATTGGCCTGGGCGATGTCCACGGCCATGACCATGGTGAAGCTCCCATGCAGGATCGTCTGGGAAATGTCCAGGACATTGATATTGAATTCTGCCAGTTTTACGCAGATGGCGGCAATGATGCCTACCCGGTCTTTTCCTACCACTGTAATAATTGCGTTCATGTAAAACTCCGTTCTGTGATCATTCCGCAGAAAGATATGCTTTCTGCTCGGGTGTCAATGTATCGATCTTTCTTCCCATCATGGA
Source organism: Parasporobacterium sp. (assembly GCA_017510065.1). GTDB lineage: Bacteria > Bacillota > Clostridia > Lachnospirales > Lachnospiraceae > RGIG5612. The sequence goes on along the minus strand of JAFWOB010000145.1, from coordinate 126,491 downwards.
AAGTTTGCGTTCCGCAACCAGGCGGTCGATCTCATCCGGAACACTGATCAGGTTCTCCGTCAGTTCTCCCGCATGCTCCACAAGATATTTCACAGACATGAACTGGATTGCAAAACTCATGTCCATGATTTCCGCAGGATGTCCGTCGCCGGCTGCCAGATTGACAAGCCGTCCCTCCGCAAGAACATTGAGCCACCGGCCGTCCGGCATCTGATATCCCATGATATTGCGCCGCATTTCACGGCTCTGAACAGCTGTCTTTTTCAGTTCCGCCACATCCACTTCCACATCAAAATGTCCGGCGTTGCACATTACAGCGCCGTCTTTCATTCTGGCAAAGGAACCGGATGTAATGACTTTATTGCATCCTGTGACCGTGATAAACAGATCCCCGATCGCTGCTGCTTCTTCCATAGGCATCACATCATAGCCGTCCATGACAGCTTCAATGGCCTTTACCGGATCGATCTCCGTCACAATGACACGGGCTCCAAGTCCTTTCGCCCTCATGGCACAGCCTTTTCCACACCAGCCGTATCCTGCGATCACCACTGTCTTGCCGGCTACGATCAGGTTGGTGGTCCGGTTGATCCCATCAAAGACAGACTGCCCGGTTCCGTAACGATTGTCAAAGAAATGTTTGCATCTGGCATCATTTACCATGACCATGGGAAACTTGAGTTGTCCCTGTTTCTCCATAGCCCTGAGCCTTAAGATTCCTGTGGTCGTCTCTTCACAGCCGCCGATCACATAAGGGATCTTATCCTGCATCTTTGTATGGAGCATATGTACCAGGTCCCCGCCGTCATCCACAATGATCTGACAGTTGTTCTCCAGGACCTTTCGGATATTGTCGAAGTATTCTTCTTCCGTACAGTCGTACCAGGCAAAGACCTCCATGCCGTCCTGTACCAGCGCTGCGGCCACATCATCCTGGGTGGAAAGCGGATTGGAACCCGTCACATAAACCGTTGCACCGGCCGCTTTCAGCGTCTGGCACAACAGGGCTGTCTTGGCTTCCAGATGGATCGAAAGCGCGATCCGGATTCCATCCAAAGGTTTCGTTGTATGATACTCTTCATAAAGGGATCTCAGCAGCGGGCAGTTTCTCCTGACCCACTCAATCTTCTGATATCCGCTTTGTGCGAGTCCGATATCTTTGACTATGCTCATAGTTCTTCCTCTCCTGCTGATCATTCCTGAGCAGACAGTCTGGCTGCCTGGTCTGCCGCAATGTCATTTTCGATCAGTTCAAACAGATCCCCGTCCAGGATATTGGCCAGACGGTAGGATGTGAATTTGATCCTGTGGTCTGTAACCCGGTTTTCCGGGAAATTATAGGTCTTGATCTTTTCCGACCGGTCACCGGTTCCCACCTGGCTTCTTCTCTGCGCTGCCTCTGCCTGCTGCTTTTTCTGCAGTTCCAGATCATAGAGCCGGGATTTCAGGACTTTCAGCGCCTTGTCTTTGTTTTTCAGCTGGGATTTTTCATCCTGACAGGAAATGACGATACCGGTTGGGATATGGGTCAGACGGACTGCGGAGTCCGTGGTATTGACACACTGTCCTCCGTTTCCGGATGCCCGGAATACATCAAACTTGCAGTCGTTCATATCGATCTCAACATCTACATCCTCTGCTTCCGGCATAACAGCCACGGTGGCAGTGGAGGTATGGATCCTTCCGCCGGATTCCGTTACCGGAACCCGCTGGACACGGTGAACGCCGCTTTCGTATTTCAGTTTGGAATAAGCTCCCTGGCCATTCACCATGAAGACCACTTCCTTCATGCCGCCGAGTCCCATCTCATTGAAAGAGACCAGCTCTGTCTTCCATCCGTTCAGTTCCGCAAACCGGCAGTACATGCGGTACAGTTCCGCTGCAAACAGGGCAGCTTCATCGCCGCCTGCTCCTGCCCGGATCTCCATGACCACGTTCTTGTCATCATTTTCATCTTTCGGGAGCAGCTGGATCTTAAGGGTCTCTTCGATACTCTCCAGATCCTTTTTCGCAGCTGCCAGTTCTTCCTTGGCCATCTCCTTCATTTCTTCGTCACTCTCTGTGTCCAGAATCTCCAGACTGTCTTCGATGGCCTTTTTTGCATTTTTATATTGACGGTAGCTTTCCACGATGGGCGCCAGATCACTTTGTTCTTTCATGAGTTTTTTGAACTTATTCTGATCGCTGGCCACATCTGCTTCAGACAGTTCCTTCAGCACATCGTTATACCGTTCTTCAATTGCTTCCAGTTTATCAAACATTCTCTACTCCTTTTTTGCAGATGATCACACGGTCAAGATCCGCCAGATCCTTGATTACACGGATATCGGTAAAGCCATTCTCTTTCAGCAGTGAAGAAACACTGTCAGCCTGGCTGCAGCCGATCTCCAAAAGCATTGTTCCTCCGTCTTTCAGGAAGCGGGGCGCTTCCGCTGCTATACGCCGGTAAGCATCCAGCCCATCGGCTCCGGCCGTCAGGGCAAGCTTCGGTTCATGGTCCTTTACCTCCGGCATCAGGTTTTCGTATTCTTCTTCCGTCACATAAGGCGGATTGGAAACGATCACATCAAAACAGCCGGTAAAGCCTTCTTCGCTTTCCTCTTCTGCCGACATATTGTCAAACAGATCGCTTTTCATGACCCGGATTCCCAGATTCAGATCATATCCACAGACCAGGTCTTCCGGTGAGGCCGCCGCATTACTTCGCTTTGCGATCTCCAGATGATTATTTTCGATATTTTTTCTGGCTGTCAGCAAGGCGTCCTCTGAAAGGTCGCTCAGGACCATATGGATATCCGGGCGGTAGCGTTTCAGGGCAATTCCCAGGGCTCCGGAGCCGGTGCAAAGATCCAGCACATAGGCATGATAGCCAAGGCATCTCAGAGCCTGTTCAAATAAAACTTCCGTATCCAGACGAGGAATCAGGACCGACGGATCCACTTCGAAGACAAGGCCGGCAAAGTCGGCTCTTCCTGTGATATACTGATAAGGGATCCTGGTACTGCGCTTTTCGATCAGCGCCTCATACTGCCTGATATTCAGCTGGGTGACCGGTTGGTCCTTGAACATCAGGTACCGGGTCCTGTTAAGACCTGCCGCATATTCCAGCAGGTAGAATGCGTCCACGGAAGGATTTTCCACGCCCGCTTTTTCCAGCATGGCGGTTCCGTGTTTGTATAATTCTTCTAACGTCATATTCCCTTGTTCTTTACCTCATAGGATTCAGAACCGCTGCTGCAGCATCCTTCTCCTTTTGCTTCTTTTCTCATGTCTTCCAGATAAGCTCTCCAGTCAAAGACATGTTCCACAGACTGAATGGCGACTTCCACCATATCCCGTTCCGGTTCCTTGGTTGTTAGTCCCTGCATCCAAAGGCCCGGTTTGCTCAGATAATAGGCAATTTTCGAATCCGAATTGCCAGCCCACTGGATAAACTCATAGGAAACGCCTGCGATGATCGGGATGATCAGCAGCCTGATCACAAGTCTGAGCCACCAGGTTTTCACACGGATAAACATGCAGAAGATGATACTGATCAGCAGGACAAAAAAGATAAAACTGGTACCGCATCTTCTGTGTTCCTTGGAAGATCTCATGACATTATCCACAGTCAGATCTTTGCCGGATTCAATGCAGTTGATGCATTTGTGTTCGGAGCCATGGTACATAAACGTTCTTTTGATATCCGGCATCAGAGAGATCGCTGCCAGATATCCGATGAAGATTCCAACTTTCAGAACGCCTTCCACAACAGCCAGTAACACCGTGGAATCCGATACCCTGGTGATCAGGGAAGAGATAAAATACGGAAGCAGTACAAACATGGCAACGGAAATAACCAGGGAGAAAAGGACAGTACCGGTCATGAGCGCCGCTTCTCCTTTGGTAGTATTCTTGCTCTTCATGGATTCCGCTACTACTTCAGAGCGTTTCTCTTCCTGCTTTTCGGCTTCTTCCTCAAATATGTTTGCGGAATACATTAAAGTTCTGATCCCGAGGGACAGGGAATCGACAAACGACACAACGCCTCTTACAATAGGCCATTTCAGGAACGGATGTTTCGCTGCGGCGCTGACATAGCGTGTACATCCTACGCGGATACTGCCGTCCGGTTTTCTGACCGAGACCGCAACACTGTTTTTATAGCGCATCATAACGCCTTCAATGACGGCCTGGCCGCCCATTTTGCAAGATCTCATATTATTTCCTCACTGTATGTCTATTTCCGGGAAAGAGCCCCGGATATATATAATGCAAGGGCATGGCCCTTGCATCAAAAAAAGGCTGAACAAGTCTCCTGTCCAGCCATATACGTTCTTCGCTACTGCTGTGTAACGCCGTACTTCTTATTGAACATTTCTACACGTCCGCGGGCTTTAGCAGCTTTCTGCTGGCCTGTGTAGAAAGAATGGCACTTGGAGCAGATTTCTACGTGGATGTCCTGCTTGGTGGATCCTACCGTAAAAACATTGCCGCAGTTGCAGGTTACAGTTGCCTCATAATAGGTCGGCTGAATATTTTCTCTCATGATTTCACCTCTTACTCTTTGTTCGAAAAACTTTTAACTCTTCGAATGATCTTTTGTTTCTGCCGGCGTCTTTCGTCCGGACAATCCGTGATATGATAGCATAAGCGCATGCAAGTATCAAGTGGTTTTGCAGATTTTATCACAGATATTTATTGGCCCGGATCCGGTCAACAAATTCCGCATTGGTGCGTGTCCGGAAGAACAGATCCAGGATCTTTTCTGTTGATTCGTCTGCCCGGAGTCCTCCGGTCGCTTTATGGATAATATAGGCGGCCTCCTGTTCCTGGGGTGTCAGCAGCAGATCGTCTCTTCTGGTACCGGATTTGGAAATATCGATCGCCGGAAAAACTCTCTTTTCCTGCAGTTTTCTGTCCAGGATCAGTTCCATATTTCCTGTGCCTTTGAACTCTTCATACACCACATCGTCCATCTTGCTGCCGGTATCCACCAGGGCAGTTGCCAGTATCGTAAGGCTTCCACCCTCCCGGATATTCCGGGCAGCGCCGAAGAAGCGCTTGGGCATATAAAGAGCTGCTGGGTCAAGACCGCCCGAGAGCGTCCTGCCACTGGGCGGGACCAGAAGGTTATAGGCTCTTGCCAGACGGGTAATGCTGTCAAGAAGGATCACAACATCCTTTCCCATTTCCACCAGACGTTTTGCCCTTTCGATCACCATTTCCGAAACCCGTTTGTGGTGTTCCGGAAGTTCGTCAAAGGTGGAGTAAATGACTTCCACATTGTCTCCCCGGATATCTTCACGGATATCGGTTACTTCCTCCGGGCGCTCATCGATCAGGAGGATCAGGATATGCACTTCCGGATTGTTTTTCTGGATCGAATGTGCCACCCCTTTCAGAAGGGTTGTTTTTCCTGCTTTCGGCGGAGAAACGATCATGCCTCGCTGGCCTTTTCCGATGGGCGAGATCAGGTCGAATACCCGCATGGCGATATTACGCACGCCGATCTGCTCCAGTTTCAGCCTCTTATCAGGAAATACCGGGGTCAGGTCTTCAAAGCTCTTACGGTTCTGGATCTCACTGGGAAGAACACCGTTTACCCTGTCAAGATGAAGCAAAGCTCCGAATTTCTCGTTCTGGGTCTTGATCCGTACCTTGCCCATCAGCATATCTCCGGTCCTCAGGCCGAATTTCTTGATCTGGGAAGGGGAAACATAGACGTCATTCTCTCCGGGAAGATAATTGGCACTGCGGATAAAACCATATCCGTCCGCCATGATCTCCAGGATGCCGTCTGCAATAATACCGGAATCCAGTTTGGTTTCTGCCGGAGCTTCTTCCGCAGGCTTGCTTTCCGGCTGAGGTTTGGTCTCTTCCGGTTTCTCCTGCGGTGCTGTTTCCTCAGGTGCCTGCACCTCTTCTGTTTTTTCAGCATCCGGTTTTTCTTTTTTGGTTTTTTTCTTACCCTGGCTGTTTTTGTCCGCTGCTTTCTTTCCGGAATGGGAAGCTGTCTTTCCGCCTGTTTTCCTGCTCTGCTCCACTTCTTTCGCCGGTTCTTTCTTTGCCTTTGCCGCAGCTTCTTCGCTTTGTTTCTGCTCTTCAGCCATGACCATCAGTCGGTCGATAAGATCTGCTTTTTTCAAACCGGATATGCCTTTCAATCCGTTTGCTTTTGCAATCTCTCTCAACTGGGCGAGGGGGAGGGTGTTCAGTTTCTCTCTCATAAAAACCTCTTATTTAAATGTATATATCTGAAAATGCGTGAAATGAAATAAGAAATGTCTGATAGATCTTACGTCGGCGCAATTATACACAAAGGCGCCGGAAATTGCAATACCGTTCACGAAAGAAGGTCCGGACGTCTCTGCCTGGTCCTTGTTACAGACTGCCGCCTTCTCCAGGCATCTACCTTTGCATGATCCCCGGACAGCAGAACCTCCGGGACTTTCAGCCCCATAAATTCCTCCGGTCTTGTATACTGGGGATACTCCAACAGTTTCAGTTCGGTTTCCTTCCGGTCCAGTAGATCCCCGTATACTTCCCGCCGTATTTTTTTCGTGAATTCCTTTTCCGGACAGACACGGCTGAAACTTTCCTCTTCCCCGGAAAGGCTGTTGGTGAGCACACCCGGAACCATCCGGCTGACAGCGTCCACCATGACCATGGCGGGCAGTTCTCCTCCTGTCAGGACATAATCTCCGATGGAGACTTCTTCCGCATGCATCAGTTCAAGAACTCTCTGGTCCACCCCTTCGTAATGACCACAGAGAATGATCAGGTCCTCTTCTTCTGCCAGGGCTCTGGCCATATCCTGATCAAAAACCCTGCCTGCAGGGCTGGTATACAAAACCTTTGTCGAAGTTCCCTTTGTCAGAGAGCTGCACAGATGTTTCCATGCATCATAGATTGGCTGACACATCAGGATCATCCCGGCTCCGCCGCCAAACGGCGCATCATCCACATGTCCGTGTTTTTCATTGGTATACTCCCTGAAATTCACGGTATGAATCCCGATCAGACCGGCCTTTTCAGCCCTTCCCAGAATACTGGTATGAAGCCCGGCTTCTATCATTTCCGGGAATAATGTCATGATATGAAAATGCATCAGATAAGCCCTTTCATTACATTTACCGTAATGACGCCGTTCTCTATATCGACATTCCGGATGCAGTCCGGAATGACCGGCAGCAGCACCTCTTCCCCCGACGGGGTTTCAACGGCATATACGTCATTGGCTCCGGTCTGGAGCACATCCTTCACGATTCCCAGTTCCCTTCCCGGAAGGCACTGGGAATCCTGTGCGCAGACCACAAGGCAGCCGATCAGGTCCGCAATATAATATTCCCCTTCTTCCAGAGGCTGTGCCTGATCCCGGCTGATCATAATATCGGAGCCTGAAAGGCCCTGGATCTCCTCGGGGCTGTGAAAGCAGCCGAATTTCACAATGGCAAGGTTTTTAAAATACTTTACACCTTCCACTTCCGTACAGATCTCGCCTTTCGGCGTCCGGATGACCACATCTTTTACTTCTTCGAAACGTTCCGGGTAATCCGTGGTAGGAAAAACCTTGACTTCCCCGTGAACGCCATGGGCGCGGGTAATCACGCCTATACGCAAATACTGTTCCATAATTATTCAGTCCGACAAACAGACTTAGCCGCAGAAAAAAGCAGCAGACACCGCGTTATTCCACGATGTCCACCACTACTTTCTTATTTTCTCTGATAGCTACAGTCTTCACAACTGTTCTGATTGATTTTGCTATTCGGCCCTTTTTGCCGATGACCTTTCCCATATCCTCTTTTGCGACGTTCAGCGAAAGGACAATGGTCCCGTCATCTTCAACTGTTTGGGTGACCGTAACCTTATCTGGATTATCAACAAGAGCCTTAGCGATAACTTCGACTAATTCTTTCATATGTTGACCTTTCCTTATTTGATGATCCCTTCGTTCTTGAATAATCTAGCAACTACTTCTGTCGGCTGGGCACCATCAGCAAGCCATTTTTCTGCTGCTTCTCTGTCGATCACAACAGCAGCAGGCTCCTGGTTCGGATCATAAGTTCCTACCTGATCGATAAATCTTCCGTCTCTCGGAGATCTGGAATCTGCAACGATAATCCTGTAGAAAGGAGCTTTCTTTTTACCCAGTCTTGTTAATCTGATCTTTACTGCCATTTTTTTACCTCAATCTTTCCTTATTTTCTAAATGTTGATTTTATCTTATCAACCGTTTTTCCTTATACTTGCTGTGAATGTTTTCGATATAAACAATCAGCGAATGCGTTTATAGCGAAAACATTCACAGCAGATATGAAAAACGGTTGATTAAAATCTTCCGTTCTTGAGATTCCTGATCCCTTTCAGTCCTCCCATCATTCCGCCGAGGCCTCCCAGCGCTCCTATGCCTTTCTTGCCTTTGCCGCCGCCCATTTTCTTCATGAGCTGTTTCATCTGTTCAAACTGCTTGACCAGTCTGTTGACTTCGGCAATGTCTACGCCTGCACCCCTTGCGATCCTGTTTTTCCTGGACGGATTCAACAGCTTGGGATTGCTTCGCTCCTTCGGTGTCATGGAGTAGATGATTGCTTCGATCCTGGCAAGTTTTTTATCATCGATCATCGATTCCGCCAGGTTGCCGAGGCCCAGGCCCGGCATCATCTTGAGGACGGAGGCGATCCCTCCCATTTTTTTCATCTGCTGCATCGAGATCAGATAGTCCTCAAAGGTGAACTCATTCTTCCGCATATGGGCGGCAAGCCGTTCAGCATTTTCTTCATCCAGCGCTTCTTCTGCCTTCTCGATCAGGGACAGAACATCGCCCATGCCCAGGATCCTGGAGGCCATCCGGTCCGGATAGAACACTTCCAGGTCAGACAGCTTTTCTCCCATACCTGCATACAGGATGGGAACCTGTGTCACCTGCCGTACAGACAGCGCGCTGCCGCCTCTGGTATCACCGTCCAGTTTGGTCAGGATCACGCCGTCAACGCCGATCCTGTCCCGGAATCCTGCTGCGATATTGACTGCATCCTGTCCGGTCATGGCATCTACGACCAGGATCGTATAGGTGATGTCGATCCGGCGCTTGATCTCTTCCAGTTCTTCCATCATATCTTCATCGATCTGGAGCCGGCCGGCTGTATCGATGATCACGACGTTGTTATTGTTTTCCACAGCATGCCGGACGCCTGCTTCCGCGATCTCAACAGCTTTGTGGTTTGTTCCCATTTCGAAAACCGGAACCCCCACTTTTTCACCGTTGATCTTCAGCTGTTCGATGGCTGCCGGTCTGTAGATATCACATCCTACAAGGAGCGGTCTTTTTCCCTGCTCTTTGAATTTGCCTGCCAGTTTCGCCGCCGTTGTGGTCTTGCCGGATCCCTGAAGGCCTGCCATCATGATGATGGTCTTTGCCATGCCCGGAAGAAGCTGCAGTTCAACGGCTTCCCCTCCCATGAGCCTTGTCAGCTCTTCGTTTACGATCTTGACAACCATCTGGCCGGGAGTCAGGCTTTTCATAACATCTTCGCCGATTGCCCGTTCCTTAACACTGGCCACAAACTGCTTGACCACCTTAAAGTTGACATCCGCTTCCAGAAGAGCCATTTTCACTTCCTTCAGCGCCGCATCAACATCTGCTTCCGTCAGGCGGCCTTTGCCTCTGAGATTTTTAAAAACATTCTGCAGTTTTTCGCTTAGATTTTCAAATGCCATATAGGATCACGCTCATTCCGTTTATATAATATCCAGGATCTCCCCGGCAATCCTCCGTGCGGAATCCAGATCCGCGCACTTCTGGATCTGTCCGACTTTTTCACGAACCGTCAGAAAACGTTCCACCAGCTTCAGTTTAGTCTCATAACCGTCCAGCAGTGCATTGCACCGTCTGATCAGGTCATGGACACCCTGTCTGCTGATCCCCGATTCTTCTGCGATCTCTCCCAGGGAAAGGTTCTGCAGCACATAGGCTTCGTAGATCTCTTTCTGATGCTGTGTCAGAAGATCGCCGTAAAAATCATATAAAAGAGATTGTCTTACAAAACCTTCCATAGCTCCGGTATCTTACTATAAGGCATTCTGTCTGTCAAGTATTTTTACTTTACAGTGGCAGCACTGGAATTTTAAGGCTATATAGTATAAAATATATGAATGTAGTTTTTATAAGAAATGATCTCCGGGCATAGTTGCTTACCCATGCCCGATAAAAGAAGGACCAGACTTATGGCAGCCAGCGCATATTATCACAAAAAGAGACGAAGAAAAAGACACACCATGGCCCGGAAGAAAAAGTTCAATCCGCTTCTGGTCATTATCCCGGCAGTTATCGTGATTGCTGCCGTGCTTTTGATCGTTCTTCTCGCTCCCAAAAAAGAGCCGGAAAAGAATATCCGGTACCTGGCCTCCTCTTCTGCCAGAGTTCCTTATTATTATGTAAATGAAGAGGAGAACCGGCTGATCCGGTCCTCCCAGATGCTGCAGAGAGGCACGCCGGTCAATGACCTGAACAAGAGCTATACAGAAAACGGCATCGAATACGCCGTGATCGAATACAACGGGGAAAACTATTATATTTCCAGTTCTTCCATGGTGGATGACCCGGAAGACGTGATCCAGGAAACCGAAGTCTGGGTAAGGACCTCGGCAACGATCTATGAAAATGAAACCGGTCCTGAGATCGCGTCCTTTGCCAAGAAAGGAAGCTGTCTTTCCGTGCAGGGGTATGACAAGATCCAGGAAGATGGATCGATCCATAAATATCTGGTCAATTTCACTGATGTGACCGGCAAAAATGTGACCGGTTGGGTTTACGGAAAATACATGGCAGCCACAGAAAAGGAAGCCCTGGAAGTCAACACGGAGATCTACGAGATCCATAAAAACCGTGTCTACAGTGGGCGGGATCTGCACGGCGGATCCCCCACATCACTGGACTGGTATCCTGTAGAAAAGCCCAGTTTCCCAGGCAATCCGATCTGTGACTACTGTTCCGGCATGTATATTACATCCAAAGCACTGGATCATATCGATGACTATATTGAGATTGCCAAAGCAAACGGCGTAAACTGTATGGTCATCAATATCAAGGGTGAGACCGGTATGTCCTATCCGGTGGAAGAGATCAAGGAGATCTCCCCCACCTCTTATAAGCTGATCTATTTCCCGACGGCCGAAAGTTTCCAGAAAGCCGTCAAAAAATGTCAGGATGCCGGTCTGTACTGTATCGGGCGTATCATCATGTTCAATGACTCCGTCTATGCCCTGGATCATCCGGAAGAATGCATCGAATCCTCTTCCGCAAACCAGTTATGGCCTTCTGCCTACAGCAGGAACTGCTGGTATTTCAACCTTCTCATGGCAACTGCCGCAGTGAAACTATGTGGATTCAATGAGATCCAGTTCGACTATGTCCGTTTCCCGGAAGAAGCCTACAGCATGTCGGAAAGCGGCGACACCGATTTCAAGAATCTGTATAATGAGGAAAAGGACGAAGTAATCCAGAATTTCTGTTATTATGCTGCGGATGTCCTGCATGAGCTGGGTGTCTATATGTCCGTTGACGTATTCGGCGAATGTGCAAGTCCCTATGTTACAGCTTATGGACAGTATTATCCTGCCATTTCCCTGGTCGTCGATGCGATCAGCGCCATGCCTTACACCGACCACTATGGACGGGAGGTTGATACCTGGACCGATGCCTACGCCACCCTTTATGACTGGGGAATGAAAGCGGCCGAACGGCAGAGTGAGATCCCGACACCTGCCATCGCCCGTACCTGGGTAACCTGCTATGACGTTCCTTACTGGAACCCCACAGTCACCTGTGATGCCGGTTATATCGCTGATCAGGCACAGGCTCTGGCAGATGCCGGCTTGTCCGGAGGCTTCATGACCTGGAACGGCGTCTCCAACCTGGAGAAATACAAAGTGATCGCCGATGCCTGGGACACGGTATACACACAGCAGACTCCCCGCATTCAAAGCGACTAATTTCTTCTTTTCTTTTTCTTTGGTATCATGATTATCGTAATCGCTGCCGTACCCGCTGCGGCAGCGATCAAAATAACAGGCGCAGCATTTGCAGAACGCATTTTGGGTTTTCCTGCTGTCACATAACCCGGCAGGACCCTCTCATAGGTATTGCCCGCTTCATCACTGGCAACTACCTTCACATCTGACTGTTCAATCTCTTCCGGCACCCGGAAACGGTAAGTATCTCCTTCTGTTTCATAATCCATTTTCCGGTCGCCCAGATAGATATCCACTGCTGACAGGCCAGTATTGTCTTTGACCCTGACTTCCCTGACATTTTGCTCTTTTTGTTCTATGGTATCTTCACAGGACAGGATCAGCGGACTGCTTACGTCAACGGTGAACCAGATCGGCGTGTCCTTGCCCTCGCTGGAATTGGAATTGCCTGAAGCATCCTCGGAGAACAGAAACACCCTGTAACTTCCTTCTTCCTCAAACACGCTCCTGTCGATCACATATTTATAGGTTTTCAGTTCTTCGGAAAGTCCGGTGAGTTTCACCGTATAATCCGCGTCTTTTTCCAGCTCAAAGGTCTCTGCGTTTCTGGAAGCAAGGACCTTAACCGTCTCCAGATCAATGGTATCTGTATTGTTTTCATAGATCACCAGATCCGGTACTTCCTGAAGGCTCTGTCCGATCAGGTCTTCGATCTCGGAAATATCATAGGCAGATCCTTCTGTATTGATCTTTTTCCCGGCTGTTTCTTCTGCTTCTTTTTCTTCTTCGTTTTCTGCCGTCTTCTCACCCTCTTTTTCCTGATCTGCTGTTTCTTCCTTACCGGCATTGTCCCGGTTTTCCTCTGCTGTTGTATTTTCATCCATGTTCCCATTCAGGTTCTCATCCCTGTTAGATCCGGGATCATTTCCGGAAACATCTGCATGTTCCGTGCCGGGATTCCCCGATCTGGTTCCGGATAAGCTGTAGGAACCTGTTGAGGGAGAGGAAGCCGCCGGAGGCGTATAAGTATTTCGATAGGATGGAACCGGTGCTGCAGAATACTGGGGGTAATAATATACCGGCGCTTCATAGCTTTGCGTCACCGGCACTTGAGACTGCGTTTCCGTTTCCTGCTGGGGTTCCTGTTGCGGAATCTCCGGTTCTATAACCGGTTCCTTCGGTTCTTTTGGTTCCTCTGGTAAAGGTTCCGTCTCCGTTTCAGACTCTGGTTCTGATTCTGATTCTGATTCGGGTTCCGGTTCCGATTCTGGTTCCGGTTCTGATTCGGGTTCCGGCAGAGCCTCCGGTTCGAGCTCTGCCTCCGGTTCAAGCTCTGACTCGGGTTCAGGCTCTGGTTCTGGCTCCATGTCGGACTCAGATTCCGGTTCAAACTCTGGTTCCGGTTGAGGCTCTGAGCTTGTTTCTTCCATCAGGAACTCCTCTTCTGATATAAGATTCTCCGATGCAGCAAGTTCTGTTTCCGATAAAGATTCCTCCGGAGAAGATTCCTCTGAAGTTTCACTCTCCGTTTCCCATTCTTCCTCATATTCAAAAAAGTCTGCCTCTGTCTGTTCATTTCCTTCTTCCTGATCATATGTTTCTTCCTGTTCCTCTGCTCCTTCCGAAAAATACTGACCCTGGCCTTCCAGTATTCCCTGTTCCATTTTCACCGGCACCACCGTCTGTCTGCAGCTAAAGCCATCGCCATTTCCATTTATAAAAGAAAGGGAAACGGTTGCTTCTTCCTCCGGACAGATGCGGATACACCGGGACATACTGACGACCCTGCCTTCCTGATCCCATACAAGATCCCATTCTCTGTAGTCTCCTGTTTCATATCTGCTGTATTTCGGATCAGCGGACTCCTGTTGTATCTCTTCCTTTACCGGATAATAGTAAGACCACATCAGACCATCTGCATCAACCGTATAAGAAACAGAAGCAATTCCCGCGTACAGATCTTCTACCCGGAGAACTGCCTCCAGTTCCCCGGATATCTGAAAAACACCGTCTTCCTGATCTTCTATGGATCTGATCCGGATATCCGCTGACGGCAGATCATATTTCCCGATTTCCTCTCCTTTGATGCTGTTGATTATCGAAAGCAGACTGGCTGAGATAAATACAGCCAGTACTCCGGACACCAGTAGTTTCATCATTCGTTTTCTTTTTATCATTCATATACCTCCTCTTGCGTTCTGACACTTTACCCTTCTTGTACGGCAAGACCTTTTTCCCAAGATGATTCCACCCTTCGTTCAGGAAGGAAAACACATACGAACAGCCTGCTCTGCCCGTTCCAGTTTTTCCTCCAGCTCCTGAAGCTGTTCCCTTTCCGGTTCGGACGATCTATACAGGGTGTCCAGCAGCGTTCCCACCTCTGTAAGGAGCAGTTCCACGTCAGACAGTTCCGCTCCGTCATCACGGTAATGACGGATATCCGCTGTCAGTGAATCCGCTGCCGTCCTAAGAATTAGTGCTTTCAGCCTGTCTTCGCCTTCCAGCAGTGCTGCCTGCCTGCCTAGAAGAATCAATTGCTCCAGGGCTTCCCGGAAAAATCCGTCCGGCTGTTCCTTCAAGCCTATGCGGTCCATAGACAGCTGAAACTGTGCGAGGTCTCTGTAGATCCGGGCAGTCTCATCACTCTCCCCTGCCAGTTCAAACCAGGGAAGTGCTCCTTTTGCGCCCGCACACGAGCCGCTTCCATATTCATAGCTGTTCCAGTAAAGTTCTCCAATCTCCAATGCCTTTTGTTCAAATCCCTCCTTTTCTTTCCATTCCTTAAGATGCGGCATGACAAGGTTCAGCATCTGTTCTTCCTCCTGTACAGAGAAGCTGCCGTCTGCTTTGATGGAATCCAAAAGGAAATCCAACTCCTGCCATCCATTGCCTGCTCCGGATGACAGCTGCTGCCGGACAGCGAAGAACAAGACAGCTGCAGCAGACAATAGCAGGAGCGATCGAAGAAGGATCTTTCCCACATCCGTATGCTTTCCGAAGTACCGGATCTCTTCCAGGGTTTCTAAAAGTTCTTCTCCGCTCTGGTATCTGTCTTGTGGATCCTCTTCGATACACCGATCAATCAAGTTATAGACTTCCGGGGACAGTTCTTTGCAGAAATACGCCATATACTGAAGCGTTTTCCCAAAGCCGTAAATATCTGTCCGCATATCCGTCTGAGCACCGTATTCCTCAAACTGTTCCGGTGCCGCGAAACGGACTGTTCCCAGATAAACCGTATCCCTTCTGCCTTCCGGGCGGTATCTTCTTGCGATGCCGAAATCCACCAGCCTGATATGGCCGGAATCTGTAAGGATAATATTTTCCGGCTTCAGATCCCGATAGATCACCGGTGGTTTCCTGGAATGCAGATAGATAAGAACCTGGCAGAGCTGGACAGCCCACTGCTTCAGATCCTCCGGTTCTATGGCGGATCCTTCCTGCGCCAGTTCCTGAAAAGAACGTCCCTGCACATAGTCTTCCACGATGTACAGCGCCTTTTCATCCTGAATGATATCCACGATACGTACAACAGCCGGATGATCCAGGCTCTTGATGATCTGTGCTTCGGAAATGGCAGCCTGAATAAACAGAATATTCTTCTGCCTGCCTATGACTTTGGGAATCTCTTTTACGACCCATCTTTTTCCAAGACGGATATCCTCGGCGAGATAGATCCTTGACATTCCTCCGCGTCCCAGAGGCTGCAGGATCCGGAATTTGCCGTCAATAATCTGACCGATCCCTGCCATCAGTCCTTGTCCTTCGCTATGGTATTTTCTTCTCCTGAAGATTCTCCGATCGGTGATTTTCAAAGAACTGCCGAAACTGCCGGCACTCGTTGACAGCCCTCGATCCGGGCTGGATGAATCTGAATTATATCACTATGATCCTGTTTTTCAATACAGGACTAAAAGATTCGTGAACATGCCCATAATTCTATCCAATTTGCTGTTTATAATTCCATTTGAGATGGAATAGTGATATAATAGATCATAATTATGCGAATCAGTTATCTTGCATAGGAGGGATCACTTGAAGAAATTACTACCCGCAATTTTCAGTCTTCTGCTGATCATTGCATTTATCATATACCTGTTTGCTACTTCCCATAAGGAAGAAATACCTATCGAACGTTCCACCGTTTATGTTGCTTCGGACAACCTCGATGCCATGGTCTACCGCGAAGAAGACAGCATGCTTTATGAGTATGTGACTCTGGTAAGAGGAACCCCTGTTACCAGCCGCAACATTGAAGTGGAGATCAATGACGGAGAAGCCGTTTTCACACAGATCGAACTGGAAGAAATCACGGAAGAGGGGGAAGCTCCGACCATTTTCTATATCGACAGCAGCAACCTGACCGGAAATCTGGACAACGTCGTCATGGAAACTGCCAAATATGTCCGCACACCGGTCACAGTATATCAGAACAGCCAGGATGCACAGATTTCCGGTTTTCTGAAAAAAGGGACCGAACTTTCCATCTGTGGTTATGAAGGGCTCCAGGAAGACGGTACCGTGGAAATGTATCAGATTGATAATCCCGGAAATGAAGGATATGTATACGCCAAATACCTGGCAGATACACAGGAAGAGGCAGATGCAATCTACAGCCAGATTGCCGATATCCACGCCGGCCGGGAATACAGTTTCGAATTATACGGCGGCATGCCGGATTCTCTCGACTGGTATCCGGTTTCCAAGCCGGAATTGAGTACGGGTCCTCTGCTCCAGAATGCCCGTGCCATGTATATCACTGCATATGCCGCTGCCCCTGACAACATTGATACTTATATCGATCTGGCGCTTTCTTCCGGTGCCAATGCCATGGTCGTGGATATCAAGGACGGTGCTCTGGCTTATGAATCCGAACTGGCCCAAGAGCTTTCCCCCACGTCCTATCAGTACTCTTTCCTGTCGGAAGAACAGTACCGTTCCAGCATCCAGAAGATCAAAGATGCCGGATTATATGTGATCGGCCGTATCGTTGCTTTCAATGACAACCTGTATGCAGCAGACCATCCGGAAGAATGCATTGACTCCGATGTGGAAGCATTCCTCTGGCCGTCGGCATACAGCAGGGACTGCTGGTATTATAACGTTGCCCTGGCAGAGGAAGCGGTGGAGAAATTCGGATTTGATGAGATCCAGTTCGATTACGTCCGGTTCCCGGAATCCGCATTCTATATGTCCGATTCCGGCCTTACAGATTTCAAGAACACGTATGGTGAAGAAAAAGGGGAAGCGATCCAGAATTTCTGTTTCTACGCCGCAGACCGGCTCCATAAGAAAGGAGCCTATCTGTCAATCGATGTATTCGGGGAATGTGTCGGTGCCTATGTGACCGCCTACGGGCAGTACTGGCCGGCTATCTCCAATGTGGTCGATGCCATCAGCGGCATGCCCTATACCGATCATTTCGGAGAGACCGACACCTGGACCTATCCTTATACAACGATCTATGAATGGGCTGGTGTAGCTGCGGT
This sequence comes from Parasporobacterium sp., assembly GCA_017510065.1. Lineage (GTDB taxonomy): Bacteria > Bacillota > Clostridia > Lachnospirales > Lachnospiraceae > RGIG5612. The sequence continues at coordinate 109,047 of JAFWOB010000145.1, read as the reverse complement.
AAGGCAGTCGGAGATCAGGACGCCGGCAGTAGCACGTACCTGGATCACCGGCTACAATACCCCATACTGGGACGGCTCTGTGATCTACGGCAATGCGGAACTGATCGACCAGGCACAGGCGCTTTATGATGCCGGACTGACAGGAGGATTTATTCCCTGGAATGCCATTTCAGATCTGGACAAATACTATGAATACTCCGGTGTCTGGGCCAACCAGTATTGATCCGAAACTTGAAACGATATCAAAGAGGGCATGAACGATTCTGTTCATGCCCTCTTTTTGTCTGTTGCGATTCTTTTGTCAGCTGCGCGGATTACCTTCCGCATCAAACAGCGGGAGTTTTTCCAGATAAATAATATCATCCCGATCGGCTGCAGCGCCTTCCGCCAGGATAGCCATGCGTCCCACGATCACACCACCGGCTTTCTCAACCAGTGTTTCCACTGCCGCAAGAGATTCTCCTGTGGAAATAACATCATCCAGGATCAGAACCTTTTTGCCTTTCAGCTTCTCGGCATCCGCTCCGTCCATATAGAGTTTCTGCACAGCCGCCGTGGTAATGGATTTTACCTCTGTCTCAAATACGCCGTTCATGTAAAGCTTCGGAGCCTTACGCACCAGCATATAATCATTCCTGCCGCTCTGCTTTGCCATTTCATGGATCAGCGGGATCGCTTTTGCTTCCGGCGCTACCATATAATCAAACTCCGGAGCCTTCTCAAGGAGCGCTGCTGCTGCTTTACAGGTCAGTTCCACATCGCCGAAGATAACAAATGCACCGATCACCAGATCATCAGATGCTTTGCACAGGGGAAGATCTCTCTCACATCCTGCGATCGTCATGTGATAAGTCTTATTCATCCTTTCCTCCTTACTGTACGTCTGCTGCGGCAAGCGCTTCCACTGCGGCAGAGATCATATCATTGTCAACTTCTTCAAACCGTCCCTCATCTGACAGCTTTGCCAGTTCCGGCCGGATCGGCATTTTCCCGAGAACCGGAACATGAAGCTCGGCAGCGATCTCATCAATATTGCTCTCTCCGAACACATTGATGTGCTTTCCGCAGTCCGGACACTCCAGATAGGAGTAATTCTCAATGATACCCAGCACCGGGATCTTCATCTGTGCTGCCATGTTATAGGCCTTCTTGACGATCATATTGACCAGGCTCTGGGGAGAAGTAACCACCAGGATCCCTTCTACCGGAAGAGACTGGAAAACCGTAAGCGGCACATCACCGGTTCCCGGCGGCATATCCACCAGCAGGTAATCCAGTTCGCCCCAGATCACATCGGTCCAGAACTGTTTTACCACGCCTGCCAGGACAGGTCCTCTCCAGATTACCGGCGTCGTATCATCATCCAGGAGCATATTGATGGACATGATCTTGATGCCCATATCAGTCATTGCGGGATAGATCCCGTTCTCGTCTCCGGTCGCTCCTTTTGTAATGCCGAACATCTTCTGGATCGAAGGTCCTGTAATATCCGCATCCATAATGCCGACACGGTATCCTTTTTTGCAAAGTTCCACCGCAAGACTTCCCGTTACGAAGGACTTGCCGACACCGCCCTTGCCGCTTACAATACCGTATACATGCTTAATGCTGCTGAATACATTCTGGTCTTCCAGAAAGCTCTGGGGTCCCTGGTTGCTCGGGCAGGAAGATGCATGAGAGCATCCTTCACACTGTTCAGGAGAACATCCCTCCTGTAATTCCTTTTCATCTGCCATAAGTGCTGCTCCTTCAATTAATTAATTATTTTGCTAATTTTAACATTATTTCATTGCTCCGCGCAATAAATTTGCCCATTTCTTCCGGGGTCAGAGGTTCGTTGCCCAGTTTGGCCAGATCATAGAGCTGTTCCAGGAAAAGGTCGGTTTCCTGCTCATCTCCCTCATGGTCCATCACAAACCGGACCAGTTCGTTTTGAGCGTTCAGGACCAGTGTGCCCGGCTGCTTGAACTGTCCCATGTCTCTTCCCATGCCCATCTGCAGCATCATCTCTTCCATCCGCTTGGATTCCTCCGATACGGTAAGCATAGAGGCTGTGGATTTGTTCTTCAGGTTCTGGATCTTTACTTCAATCTTATCATTGCCTGTCAGAGTTCTTAATCGGTCACGAAGTTTCTCCGCCTTCTCATCCAGTTCTTTCTGATCTTTTTTAGAGGTTCTCTTCCGGAACGCCTTACTGAGATCCGTATCGATCCTCATAAATTTCAAGCCTTCGTTTCTGGCTTCCAGCTGGGAAATAAAGGAGGAATCGATCACATGCTCCAGATACACCGCATCCATTTTCGCTTCCCTGAACATGTTGATATACTGTCCCTGCAAATTCCTGTCAGACACATAAAAAATCGTCTTCGGCTCCTTTGTTTCCTCTTTCTCCTCAGGCTTTTCTTCTGCGCCTTCTGCAGATTCCGTTTTCTCTTCTTCCTCTTCTTCCGGTTCTCCGACATATTCCTTGTAGGTCAGGTACTTGTCATTCAGATCCTTAAAGAGGATATAATCACTCATCTTTTCGCAGAATTTCGCATCCTTCAGGCAGCCGTACTTAATGAAGGGATTAATGTCATCCCAGTATTTCTCGTAGTTCTCCCGGTCTGTCTTGCACATACCTGACAGTTTGTCTGCCACTTTTTTGGAAATATAATCACTGATCTTTGTAACAAACCCGTCATTCTGCAGCGCACTCCTGGATACGTTCAGAGGCAGGTCCGGACAGTCGATCACACCTTTCAGCAGCATCAGGAATTCCGGTATTACTTCCTTGATATTATCCGCAATAAAGACCTGATTGTTATAGAGCTTGATCACGCCTTCCAGGGTATCGTACTGAGTATTCAGTTTCGGGAAATACAAGATGCCCTTGAGATTAAACGGATAATCCATGTTCAGATGGATCCAGAACAGTGGCTCTTTGTAATCATTGAAGACCCTGCGGTAAAACTCTTTATACTCCTCTTCCGTGCATTCATTCGGATGTTTGGTCCACAGCGGATGGGTATCATTCAGCGGCTTCGGCTCTTCAGGCTCCTTTGTTTCCCCGTCTGAAGAGTCTGGTTTCTGTTCTTTACCCACAGTATCGGTATTGACCAGATAGATCTCCTCCGGCATGAAGGAACAGTATTTTCCGATCACCTCTTTAACTCTGTATTCGTTGGAGAACTCGTAACTGTCCTCATTCAGATACAGCGTGATCTCTGTTCCGACGGTTTCCTTGTCAGAGTCTTTCATTTCAAATTCCGTACCGCCGTCACATTCCCAGTAGACTGCCTTTGCTCCTTCCCTGTAGGAAAGGGTCTCAATGGTCACTTTGTCTGCGACCATAAAAGCGGAATAAAAGCCAAGGCCGAAATGGCCGATGATCTGGTCCTCTGTTGCCTTGTCCTTGTACTGCTCCATAAAAGCAGATGCGCCGGAAAAAGCGATCTGGTTGATATATTCCTTTACTTCTTCCGCCGTCATTCCGATACCGTTATCAATGAATTTCAACGTCTTTTTCGTCGGATTGACGATTACCTGGATAGAGAATTCCTGATCCTCCGGGAACTGGTATTCTCCCATGATCTCCAGTTTTTTCAGTTTGGTGATCGCATCGCAGCCATTTGAGATCATTTCCCTGACAAAAATATCATGGTCAGAATAGAGCCATTTTTTAATGATCGGAAAAATATTCTCGCTGTTGATCGATAAACTGCCTTTTTCAATGCTCATTTCACATCACTCCTTCTATATGTATCCGGACGTTTGTCCTGATCGATTACGAAATAAATCCGGGGCAGTACCCCGTTATTACTTATTATATTTCATATTCTAATAAAGTCAATAAAAAATTAGCACTCAATATAATTGAGTGCTAACATCTCTCTCCCGTTCAATGATCACCGGTAGACTTTCAGTTTTTCTTCCATATAGTCATCCCACAAAAGATCCAGTTTTTTGTCCATAGTGAAGGAACTCCTGGAGATCCCTGTCGTACAGTACAGCTGACCACTCTTAAAATGAATGTTCAGATACAGCCCGCTGATACTTTCCGCCCCGATCAGACATCCGGATTCTCTGATAAAATCTTCCGTAAACCCTGCCGGCATCTTAAAGACGATCTTGAACTGCTGGGGAACCTTTTTCCCTTTTATGATCTCATAGCAGACAGGCCGGAGTTTCTTCCAGAAAACGATCCCCTCGCGGTTTTCGGGAAGCTGCATCTGATCGCTTCCCACAAATCCTTCATTCAGATGGCCGTCGATCGTAAAGGTCGCGGCGGTAAAGATCTGGATCTCCGGCGCAAGACAGTCGTCAAATTCGGTTCCTGCAAACAGTTTTGATGTGAATTCTTTCAGATTGGTTATTTCAATTGATCTCATGGATATTGATAATGATCCCCGGAAATGCCTGCTGACAGCGTCACCCGGCCGGTGTCAGCACCCGGTCTACTTTTTTATCAAATGGTTCTGTTTCAATATATTCCAGAAGCTGGAATCCATAACACAGGGCGATCATGGTGATCTTTTCCCCGCTATGGGCAGACAGATAGCGGTCGTACAACCCCTTACCATATCCGATCCGGGCTCCCGTACGGTCAAAAGCCAGTCCCGGTGTCAGCATCAGGATCCTCTCCTCTCTGCCGTCTGCAGTTTCCAGCCCATCCTTAGGTTCGGGAATCCCCAAAGGGCTTGTTTCCAGATCCTGCTCTGACCGGATATACCGAAACTCCAGCCGATCATCCAGTACCTTTGGAACTGCCACCCTTTTCCCCTGTTCCAGAGCGGTTCTGATAATGGTATCTGTGCGCACTTCCTGATTGAAGGAACAATAAGCAAACAGGCATTCTGCATCGGCAAATTCTTTCAGGCAGCAGAACGCATGCGTCAGTTCCCCGGACAGATGACGGATCTCTTTTTCTGTCATATTCTGTTTTTTTTCCGAAATCATCTTTCGGATCTGTTGTTTGTTCATTTCCGTCAAGTAATTGTTGAAATGCGAAACAAAATGTGTTATCTTGTTACAGCACGAATCAAAAACCTCTGGTTCCGATTCCTGTCAAGCCACTGTAGCTCACCCGGTAGAGCGCATCACTCGTAATGATGAGGTAGCCGGTCCGAGTCCGGCCAGTGGCTTTTTTCTATTCCGTTCGGTTTCTGAATGTAAAGAGCGCTGCGATCCCCATAATGATCAGTGCGATACCGATCAATCGTACTACAAAGGATCCTGTTCCTACAGGATTGATGATCATTACAATCCCCAGGACAAGGATCACGATCCCCAGCACCAGCGAGATAATAAAATCCTTGTCTTTCACATCCCGGAGCTGGTATGCCCTTCGGAACAGCATGACGCATCCGAACAAAAGGATGAGCCCTACAATAACCAGAAAAACAGAAACGAAAAACCTGGATAGTACGATCATCAGAATACCCAGGATCACTGCCGCAGTGCTGTAGATCAGTGTATTTTTATTGATCTGCCCATATGTATTAAAGAAATAGGAAAGCAGATTGATCCCACCGATAATAATCAGAATGATTCCCATCACAATACACAGGATCTTCAGGGACGCCTCCGGCCAGAGCAGCATGATAAGGCCGGCCAGGATCAGCAGTATTCCGTCAAGTCCATGGTTTTTAAAGGCTGTCTTAATTTTTTCTGACATGATTCCCTCCTGTTTTGATCGATACTTACCGGCATCTCCGGCTGATTGTTAGTTTACCACAAAAGCAGCAAAATCCAAATACAAAAGAAAAACAGACTGCTGCAGTATTTTACTGCAGCAGTCCGCAAAACGGAAAAACAGAACCTGTTTTCAATATGTTAAAATAGGGAGAGTTTTAAACATTTAGACAGAACAGTTTCTTTGCATTTTTCCAGTTTACCTGCTCTTTTTCATTTTCCGTAAGTTTCAGATTGTCCAGCAGTTCTGTCTGATAGAATGGCTCCACAAAGGGATAATCCGTTCCGTACATGGCTCTGTCCAAACCCAGGTAAGATTTGAAGTAAGACAGAACCTGCAGGGATGGATTGGCCAGATCGAACCAGACCTGTCCGCTGAACAGGGTGTCTAACACTGTCCTTTTATCCGGATCGATGAATCTGCGCACCGCCGGAGGCACATACCCCAGACGTCCGTCCAGGATCGGCATGATGCCGCCTGCATGCGGGATCACCACATTCAGCTGCGGATAGCGATCCAGAACCCCGCTGTAGCATAGTCTCATAAAGGCAAATGCCGTATCGATGACAAACGATGTATTTGCCACCATTCCGTATGCGCCGATGGATTCATGCCACATAGGGACCGTCGGGTGGATAAACAGAGGAAGCTCATTTTCCGCACAGGTTTTATAAATCTCTTCCAGAGACGCATCATCTACCTGAAGCTCCCCAAGCCTGGTGAACAGCATGATCCCCTTCAGGTTCAGTTCTTTTACCCTGCGGATCTCTTCACAGGCTTTTTTCGGGCTTCTCCAGGGAAGAAATCCCATTCCGGCAAAACGCCCATTTGAAGTGCTCACTGTTTCGGCAGTTATTTCATTCAATTCGGAGCAAAGCAGCGCTTCCTTCTCCACAGACAGAAATCCGGGATCCGGAATATTACAGCTGATCAGGGAAAGATCCACCTGTCCCTGATCCATCGCCCGAATGATCATTTCAGGATCATACTGCATGTCAGCAAGCATCAGTTTCTGGGAACCGAAATCACACATAAGGCCGCCTTCCACCCGCATACACTTCGGGAAGGGGTTTTCACACAGATAACGCTCTGCAGCCTTCGGGAAAAAATGGCATTGCACATCGATCCTCATAGCAGTTTCTCCTTATTTTGCAAGACGCATCTCTTCTGCTGTCTTGGAAAGGCCTTCTTCCGGAAGCCCTGCTTCTCTTCTGTAGAGTTTGTCTCTTTCCATCAGACGGGACGGCTTAAATGCCAGGGTAAGGATCGTGGCAAGTACGCCAAGTCCGAAAATGACGATCCAGACAGTGGTAAATCCGGCTGCTGCTCCGATACCTGCAACGATGATCGGGCCGAATGCGCAGATCAGGTTTGCAAGCGGATTGATATAGCTGTATGCAGACGGGAAGTCTTCTCTCTTCCAGTACTGTGCTGCGGAAGATACCGTAAAGTTGGAAGATGCTCCCATGAAGATCTGCAGGAACCAGAAACCGATCAGGAAGACAACATTGTTCATGGTGCTGTTTCCGATGTAGCAGAAGATACCGCTTAAGATCATGAAGATATCCGAGATCAGGATTGCTTTCTTGGTACCAAACTTGGTATCGATGATACCAAGGATCCAGCTGCCTGCGCAGGCAATCGCCGCATTGACCAGCAGAAGGATCGCTCCGACAGCAGTCGGGGAAATACCATGATCGGTAAACGCCACATAACCGAACTGCATGAAGATCGGCATAACCTGGGTCATGACGCCGACAGCACCAATCAGCAGGATACCCTGGGGGATCGTGATCAGCCAGAAGTCAACGGTTCTTGCCATATTCTTCAGATTCCAGACAGAACGTTTTCTGGCTTCTGCCTGTTTCTCCATCATAGCTTTTGCCACTTCCGGAGTCATGGACTTGTCATTGTCCGGATAAGCACCGCACTGTTCCGGATACTCCTTGATAAACAGTCCGCACAGAAGGATCGCGATGAAATCCAGGATCAGCCATGGAAGCCATGCGATGATCATGTTGCCTCTGGAATTGGAAAGAAGATTACTGAAGATCGTAAGTCCAACGCCGTTGATCACCGGGAACGCCAGCGTTGCCAGACCCATAACCGTACCTTTTCTTCTCGGGAACCACTGTCCCACAACCGTACTGACCATAAAAGTCGCCGCTATGATCGCGATACCGGTTGCAAGAGCCCAAGTGATCAGCCAGAGTACTTCATTGCTCCCATTCAGAGCTGTGGCAATCGTCAGAACGCCGGAGATCGTCAGCAGGATCATGGAAAGATTCTTGACCTTGCCGGAATTGGCGATCCTTTTGCCGAAAATGAACTGGATGATAACGGAAACCACACAGACGATGGTATATACCGTCGGGACCAGGGTCGCATTCCATCCGCGCACGTTGGCATTGACATTTGCCATAACATTCTGGCCAAAGTTGTTCAGTGATACGTACATCACGAAGGCCAGGAACTGATAGATCAGTACGATCCATCCGCGAAAACCAAAACCGATACTTTTCTTTTGCATGTTAACCTCCTTTTATAAAGACACACATACTATGTCTTATGCAACATTGTCTTACAGCCGGAAGAGCCGTTCCGCATTCTTATGACAGATCAGTTCCAGTTCTTCTTCCGGCAGATTGCAGGCGTTCAGGCAGGCAAAGGCATCTTTCAGGGAAACAAAAGGATAATCCGTCGCAAAGAGGATCCTGTCTGCACCGATGGCTTCAATAGCGCATCGCATGGCCGGCGGATGGTATTTTCCGCTGGTCGTGATGTAGATATTGGAACGGAAATACTCTGACGGACGTTGTTTTTTCAGCGGCTTAGTGAGATGCGCCATACCGGTCTCATAGCCTTCGTCCATCCGCCCCATGTAATACGGAAGCCCTTCTCCCATATGTCCTGCAATAAACTGTACCTCGGGAAAGCGGTCAAAGGTTCCGGACAGGATCAGCCTCATGACATGGGTGGCTGCCTCTATATTCCAGCTCCAGATAGGACCGCACAGTTCATACATCCCGTCAAACATACGCATTCCCTGCGGAAGCGTATCAAGAACATGCAATGACAGCGGAACCTTCAGCTCCTGTGCAGCCTCCCAGACAGGATCAAAGATCTGATCGTCCAGAAATCGGAAATACTGATGTCCCTGTATCATGGCTCCTTTGAATCCCAGATCCAGGACACACCGCCTTAATTCTTCCGCCGCTGCTGCCGGGTCTGCCAGAGGAAGGGCTGCAAAACCGTAAAACCGATCCGGATGCTCCTTTACCGCCTGTGCGATGAAATCATTGCTTTCCCTGGCTGCTTCCACTGCCCTGACAGGATCATCGATCGCCTGCACGGAAGGAGCTCCGCTGGACAGGATCTGAATATCCAGCCCGACAGCATCCATTTCCGGAAGACGGAACTTTTCTACCGGGGAAGACAGACGGGGAAACACATTTTTGATCATCAGTTCCATATCCATCATTTCAGGGCGCTCGGTTTTCTGTGCCCATTCCATACGGACACCTCCAAGGAATGGAGGCTGATAGTGTTCTTCAATGCCGATATATTTCATGTTCGGACTCCTTTTCCATACAGAAACACCAGTTTATATCATCAGAATTATAACAATCTGTCGAAATATGCAGAAATTCCATTATTTTGGGTTTGCCATGCAAATAAAACATATCTATAATAAGAATAGACAAACACAGGAGGGAACGCCGTGGATCTTATCAGCATGAAACTGTTCGTCAGCATCGCCAGAACGCAGAACATTACCAGAACCGCACAGGAGTTTTACATGACGCAGCCGGTTGTCAGCCGCCGTATGCAGGAACTGGAAAATCTGCTTGGGTTCAAACTGTTTTCCCGCCGTAACCATGGAGTCATCCTGACAGAGGAAGGAGAAGAACTGGCACCTGTATTTGAAAAAGCCATTACTTTGATCGATCAGGAAATCTCCCGGATCAAGACCCGGCTTCAGGATCGAACCCGTACGGTTTCCATAGCAGCTATTACCCCTGCCACGAACATCTTTCTTCCCTCCATCATCGGTGAATTCAGCAGCCGTCATCCTGATATCCGGGTAGACGTCCAGCGTCTGGTTCCCAGTAAGATCATGGAAGAGCTCCTCAGCGGAACTTATGATATCTATATTTCCTGCGGTCCGGACCTGCCGATCAGCGGAGAATGGAATTCCTGCCCGGTGCGGTCCGACCCGGTGGGTCTGATCGTCAGGGACTCTGAACCGGTCAGTTCCCCGGAAGAAGCTATTTCTCTTCTTAAAAGGAGCCGGGTCTACCTGATCCCAATGGAAGATTCCCCTGCCACAACCCGGGATTCCCTCGATATCCTCTCCCTTCTCGGAATGGAACAGATCCAGAAAACCGAACTGCGGCCGATCGAGTCGATCCTGTTTAACATTGCATCCGGCATGGGGGTCGCGATCCTTCCGGACCATATTGCTCCCCTGGATGCTTTCGGCCTTAAGTTCGTCTCTCTCGGACTTGACCGCAGCATGTGTATGTCCATGGTCTGGAGAAAAGACGCGCCGCCGGAAGTCCAGGCATTTGCGCAGCTGCTGAAAGCGAGGATCTGAGGACAGCCCCTGTTTTCTTGACATTCCCATAGTGCCATGTTATATTTTTTCCAAATATTTCATATGGTCCGAAGGACCTTTCTATAAGAATGGAGATCGATATTATGAAGAGAATTCAGACACTTGAAACCCGTAATCTGTGTGAAAGCGCTAAGAACGGCGGATGTGGCGAATGCCAGACTTCCTGCCAGTCTGCCTGCAAGACCAGCTGCGGGATCGCAAACCAGCAGTGCGAGAAAAAGGAAGACAAATAATCAGAACGGTCATGAAGATGCCGCCTGACAAGGGCGGCATTTTTTATCTCTTTGAAAAGATCTGAGACGAGGTTTTTATGCTCCATCAATATAAAACTGCAGGAATGAATATCGTACTGGATACCTGTTCCGGTTCTGTCCACGTGGTGGATGATGCCGCCTATGACGTGATCAGTCTGTATCAGCAGCATACCGAAGAGGAGATCATCCGCATTCTGATGGATCGGTATCCGGAAGGGATTGCTGACCCCCAGAATCCGTCCGGAAGGTCTGTGCTTACAGAGGCTGATATCAGGGAATGTCTGGACGATGTACGTACTCTTGAACAGGAAGGGAAACTCTTTACGCCTGATACCTATGAACAGTCTGCGCATGTGTTCAAGGAACGAAGCGGCAGTGTGATCAAAGCGCTGTGTCTTCATGTTGCCCATACCTGCAACCTGAACTGTTCCTACTGCTTTGCAAGCCAGGGCAAATACCATGGGGAACGATCTGTTATGAGTTTTGAAGTCGGAAAACAGGCGTTGGATTTTCTGATCGCGCATTCCGGAAGCCGGCACAACCTGGAAGTGGATTTCTTCGGCGGGGAACCGTTGATGAACTGGGATGTGGTAAAGCAGCTGGTCTTATATGCCCGCAGCATCGAGAAGGATCATCACAAGAACTTCCGTTTCACTCTGACCACCAATGGACTTTTGATCGATGACGATGTGATCGAATTCTGCAATCGGGAAATGAGCAATGTTGTCCTGAGCCTGGACGGCAGAAAAGAGATCCATGACCGTTACCGGGTGGATTATGCAGGAAACGGAAGCTGGGAAAAAGTCGTTCCGAAATTTCAGGAATTTGTCCGTCGGCGTGGAGACAAAAGCTATTACATGCGAGGGACCTTTACCCATGCTAATCCGGATTTTGTAAAAGATATCCGCTGCATGCTGGACCTGGGATTTACCGAGCTGAGTATGGAGCCAGTGGTAACAGCCCCTGACGACCCGGAAGCGCTGACTGCAGAAGACCTTGAAATCGTCAAACAGCAGTATGAAGAACTGGCTGATCTTATGCGGCAGCGCCGCAGGGAAGGCCGTCCCTTTACCTTCTATCATTATATGATCGATCTGACCGGAGGGCCCTGCATCTACAAACGGATCTCAGGCTGCGGCTCCGGAACGGAATACATGGCTGTTACTCCATGGGGAGATCTGTACCCCTGCCATCAGTTTGTCGGGGAGGAATCATTCCGGCTGGGAGATATCTGGAACGGCATCACCAACCTTTCCAGGCAGGAAGAATTCCGCGCCTGCAATGTCTACTCCAGGCCGGAATGTGCGGGCTGCTGGGCAAAGCTGTGGTGTTCCGGCGGCTGTGCCGCTAACGCTTTTCATGCATCAGGCACCATCTGCGGTATTTATGAGCCCGGATGTGATTTGTTCCGTAAACGCATCGAATGCGCGATTGCCCTGGAAGCAGAAAAGCAGCTGTCATAATATACAACGTCCGGAAAGGCAGATACAGCTCACATGAAAAAAGAGATCACCACACCAATCTGTGACTTTTTACGGGATTACGCCGCTTCCGGCATATCCCGTTTTCATATGCCGGGACATAAGGGAACTGCCTGGCATCGTGAAGATGCCGGCTGCGCTCTCTTCTCCCACGACATCACGGAAGTGAAAGGTGCGGATTCTTTGTATGAAGCATCCGGAATCATCCGGGAAAGCGAGGAAAATGCTGCCCTTTTTTTCGGATCTGCTGCTACCTATTATTCTACAGAGGGATCCAGTCAATGCATCCGTGCCATGCTGGCGCTGGCGGCAGCATTCGGAAAAAGATCCTCCGGCGGACACCGGCCTCTGATTCTTGCCGCACGGAATGTGCACCGCTCTTTTATGACTGCAGCCGCTTTGCTGGATCTGGAGGTGCAGTGGGTATGGCCAGAAGATGGGTACAGCCTGTATTCCTGTCCTGTTGATGCATCTTCCCTCGAGAAGACGATCCGCAGCATGCCCCGCAAACCGGATGCTGTTTATTTAACATCTCCAGATTATCTGGGAAATCTGCAGGATATCAGAGCCATTTCCGAGATCACCCATAAACATGATGTTTTACTGTTGGTGGACAATGCTCACGGCTCTTATCTGCATTTTCTGGAAACACCGCTCCACCCGATCGATCTAGGCGCTGATATGTGCTGTGACTCTGCCCATAAAACATTGCCCGCCCTGACAGGATGCGCCTACCTTCACTTAAGCCGCCGCTTTGCTGAACTGCCGGGCAGTCCGGATCCTTCCATGGTGCGCCGCGCCCTTTCCCTGTTCGGATCCACCAGCCCTTCCTATCTGCTTTTGGAATCCCTGGACAGGACAAACCGGATCCTTGCATCCGGCTGGAGAGAACAACTGGATCACTGTATCCGGCAAACCAGGATATGCAAAAAAGAACTGCGCCGAATGGGATGGCAGATCCCGGGAACCGGCATCGATTCATGCGAGGATCCGCAATTTTCCGGCGCATCCGAGCCGGTGAAGATTACCATCTGTGCCAGTGCCTCCGGATATTCCGGAACTGATCTGGCGGATATCCTTAGAAAGGGTCAGATCGAATGTGAACATGCCGATCCCGACTATCTGGTCCTGATGCTCTCCCCTTCCAATACACAGGAAGATCTTGATCGTCTGCTTCATGTCATGGAAGCAATCCCCTGCCCTTCACCCGCAGGCAGTATCGCAGCTCCTTTTTCCGAAGATAATCCGCATCCAGCAAAAGTCATGTCCATCCGGGAAGCATTCTTTGCTGCGCACGAAACAATTCCTGTAGAAGACGCTGCAGGTCGTGTCTGCGCTGATCCTGCCATAGCATGTCCTCCTGCGATCCCGCTGGTTGTCTGTGGGGAAAAGATTCCAGAAAAAGCCATTCCCATCTTCCGCCATTATGGGATCACCCATATCGAAGTCGTAAAGAACTGACTATTCGTTCCTGTCATACCGGCAGTTCCCGCCCCATTCGAACGTTTTCATGCATCAAATGCAGAGGTATGCATGATTTTGAGAATTGGCCTGCAACGTTTGCGGCGGTATGCATGATTTTTTGTAAAAAACAAGGAGGTATGCATGATTTTATCCCCAGTACAGGGGTCAAAATCATGCATACCTCCAATTTTGTTGCACGACTGTTCTGAAAATCATGCATAGTGTCGATTCCATTACAGTATTTTTCAGAAAGTCATGCATACCCTCAATTTCGTTACATCAAGCCGAGCAACTTATGTAAGCAGATCGTTGACACGCCCATTTACAGAACGTTATTCCGCCACGATCACAACACCCTGATAGGAAACGCCGGGTTCAAATGCCTCGATCTGTGTTCCTGCTGAAATGTCATAGCATTCCAGATCATTTCCCATTGGGCAGTCGACATAAATGGACAGTGCTTTTCCGTCCGCTGCCTGTACTTTGGCTCCGTCTTCCATGGTAAAGCTGTACAGCTGCGACGTACCGGTGACATTCCATACAGACTGGGCATCCATGCTCATGCGCACACCCCACAGGGTCTCATATGTTTCGTCATGGATTACCAGCGTTTCATCTTCTTCATCGCCGCCGATCGCTTCGATCTGGGAGCGCCAGTAATTGTTCCATCCGGTCAGTGTCTGTCCCGTAACAGTACCGGTGAGGTCCGCATTTTCCAGAGACACGATCATCTTTCTCATATAATCGTCATGAAGAATATCTCCCTGTGCGGACATATTCTTGAGAACCACTTCGTCCCCTGCATACTCGGCTCCGTCGATCGGATAAATACCGGATGCCATGGGATCATAACTGAAGAAGGAATGAACCAGTACGCCGGTGCGGCTGTTCAGTTCACAATTGTCAAATACCACTTTGCCATTGTGGCAGGCAATCTCAACGATCTCGCCGTTCTGGAACTCATTGACCAGCTCGTTCATGGCGCTGCTTCCGATGCTTCCGCCATTGGAGCTTTCCAGTACAGGTTCTTCTCCACTCAGCAGTTTCACGTCCTCTGCCTGGGAAGACAGATAGGTATCCTTCAGATACGCACTTGCCACCGAATCAGGACCGGACATATCCGCATGGATCTTGATCGGATAAGCATATCCGACGACAATGCTCTTTCCGTCTGCGGTCGCTGCCGGTGTCAGCAGATCTGCTGTTCCGGTATAAGGATCTGTTGCCGCAGCATCTGCTGCTGCCAGCTCATCAACCGTCAGTGTTGCATCTCTGCATACGGTAATACCGGTACCACCGGAAATCACCTGGCTTCCGTAAACATGCGCGGTACAACCTGCTGCATCATAGATCGCATAGGCAGTTCCGGTGTTTTCCGCCCTGGAATTCACGACATACATGGTCGTTGCGGTATTGTCATAACTCAAAGCTCCCCAGGAATCCGTAACGGCGATGGAATTCAGGAACCAGACGTCCCCTCCCATCAGGAGCATTGCCCTGGTAGAATGATTGACGATACGGCTGTCCACACAGATAATGTCCGACAATTGGGATACATTTTTATCCCTGGTCGATGCCGGAATATGAATGCTCGGGCGTCCTTTACCGGAAGATTCCACGTAGGTATTTTCCAGCAGGAGGGATTTTCCGTTAAATGCGATCCCGCAGCCGGCAGCAGTTTCTGTTGCACTATGATCATACTCTTCGTTTTCATCCACATTCATGATGATCAGGCTGTTATAGGATTCCCCATCCGGCGCGTCAAAATGTTCTTCTTTTCCGCCCAGGACAAATGTTGTTTCTGTATCAGTCAAGGCATTGATGACCAGGCCGGAATTGCCGACGGAGCCTTCCTCATCCCAGTCAACGGCATTACATTGAATACTCAAGCCCTCGATCGTATTGGCCGCACCTGTTTCAGGAACTGCAATATCCGTTCCCTGAACTTCATAACTGTCTGTCAGATGCTGTGAAACCTGATACCCGTCCTCGGTATATTCCACATATACAGCTGCTCGTTCTCCAAGGAGATTGATCGCTCTGGTGGAATTATCGGGCGGTCTGCTGGTGGCTGATCCTCCCATGGAAGTATTGGGCATACCGCCTCCCGGAGAGTCTCCTCCTGCACTTTCCCCATCAGGTGAATCTCCTTCCTGACTTTCCCCTGCTCCTTCAGGGGCAGCTGATTCTCCCGCGCTTTCGCCTTCTGCACTATCCCCTGCAGGCACAGCTTCCTGCGGTGCTGCTTCGATTGCCTGTTCCTTTGCTGCCGGTTCCTGCGGGGCGGGAACAAATCCGGCATAAGCTGTCATGCTCAATCCAAATGTAAGACACATTGTCAGGAGCAGCGCTGTTACCTTTCTTTTTTTCATTTTGTTTCTCCCTTCTGTTCATCAAAACCATTATACTGCATTCCACTTCTTTATGAATTTAGCACAAAAGGGTGTGCAATTATACTTGATTAGTTTATGAAAATGTCACATCCGTTTTGTAGAACTTATGATAAGATCAAATTATTCAGAAACAATCTGTTAATAAAATGATCAAGATGCAGAAGGAGGATCATCATGAAGAAACTGCTTATGACACTTATACTGCTCAGCCTGATCCTGGCAGTCACACTTCAGGCAGCTGCAGCACCTGTTCCCACACCTGCCAGCGATTCCGCAGGAGAGGAAATGGGGCCCCCTCCGGGTGAAAGTCCAGGTGGTCCCGGCGGCGCTCCTTCAGACGGAGAGTCTAACGGAGATTCCGCAGAATCCTCACAAACGGAAGATGATGGTGTGGATGCTGTCTTCACTTTCTATGATGAAGGAAAAAACACAGAACGGGAACAGACGGAAGCGTTTCATCTCACGTATTATGAAAACGGCGGATTTGATGATCATGAAATCTCCGGGTTTCTGTTTACATCAGACGAACCCTCGGTCAATTTTTACTTCAGTGAGCTGTCCGATAATAAAGAGCAGTTTTTCAGGCTTGGCGGAACAGCACAGCATATCACCCCGGAAGAAAGCGGTGCTGAGTTTTCGAAAATTGCCCTTGACTGGATGTCTGAGAACAGTATTACGTCCTACGACAGTGCTGTGATCCTCCGGGACGGCGGTCTGGATGACAGCTGTGACCCGGTCATTTCTGCAAAGGGCTGGACATACCTGGACATCGACCATCTTCTTCTGTATGCGGAAGGAAGCGGCAGATGCGCCGTCTATTCTGATGTAGTAGGCGGAAGCACGATTCCCGGACCCGGTGCCGGAGGGATGAAAGAAAGCCAGAGTCCTGTCGTTGTAATCCGCAATTCCCTTCTGGAGACCACCGGACAGTCTACAGCCGATATTAACAGCCCTATTTCTTTTGGAAATTCCGCCGGAAGAGCGAGAGGTATCCAACCCCAGGGAATGTCCCGCACCTACCTGTATCATTCTGCGATCGTCAGTCGTACATGGGGAGCTTTCTCCACCGATTCCGCCAGGCAGAATCTGGATTTGGTATCCTACAACAGTCTTGGCTATTCCACCAAAGGATACGGTGCCTACGCAGATACCAGCTGCCATCTGTTTCTGTACGGATCTTCGGTGATCGGTTCTTCAGACGGCATTACTGCTTCCAATGACGGTGAGATCTATGCTGTCAATACAGCTTGTCCTCTGGACAGCATCAGTTTGAGAGCGATTATGGGAAAAACCGCGAAAGAATCCGTATCTCCTGCAGACTATCTTAGGAAGCCGGATGAAACTCCCGGGGAATGCCTGATTGCCGGAGGAAACTGCGCAGTACAGTTCCATATGCCGGACCAGATGCATCAGGGTTCAAAAAATACCAAAAAAGCGGTTCTGTATATGGAAGGCGGTACCCTGCTGACCAAAGAAGAATATATTTCCGCCAAGCCGTCACCCTATACCGCCCGATACAGCGGAGCATTGCTGGTGACCAAATCAACACAGGCTGATGTTTTGCTTGAAGGAACGCAAATGGACAGCAGCTGTCGTGTCCTGATCCACAGCATGATCAATTCGGATCAGAATGTCAATTATATTCCCGATGGGGAAACAGCTCCCGGCAGTGATTACACCCTCCGCGGTATGAACATTTCCGGGGATATTATAAATGAGGATTACCAGCGGGCGATGCGTGTAACTCTGGATGCGACAGTCCTTTCAGGAGCCATCTTTTCTCACACCTGTGAAGACTGGAATACTTTCTGTAAAGAAGAGCTGGAGGGAGACTATATCCTGGATCCCGATGGTTATCAGACTCTCTGGGGTGTAGAACTGACACTGTGCAAGGGTTCTGTATGGAATGTCACGGAAGAATCCACACTTACAGGGCTGACGATCGATGACGGCTGCATCGTAAATGGTGTGATTATCGAAAATGAAGACGGTACCATTACCGTTACTCCGGATGCATAAAATTGAATTGCACATACGAAAGCAGATTGCTATAATATAGAAGCTTTTTTGCTTTACTATGGCAAATCAATGATCTTCCGGAAAGGCGGATTGATATTGAAAGCAAATACATCTGTCAGAAAAGGAAACGGAACATGAGGATCGTTATCAAGATCGGAACTTCCACCCTGGCTCATGCGGGCGGAAGACTGAATATCAGAAGAACAGAAGAACTGTGCAAGGTTATCAGCGACCTGAAAAATGCGGGAATGGAGGTCATCCTGGTCTCCTCCGGCGCTATCGGAATGGGGGTCGGTAAGCTGTCCCTTCCCGGCAGGCCGTCTGACATGGCAACCAAACAGGCTGCCGCTGCAGTGGGACAATGTGAACTGATGTATGTCTACGATAAACTGTTCTCGGAATACAACCACACGGTTGCGCAGATCCTGATTACCGCATCTGATATCCGGCATGAAGACAGGCACCGCAATTTTTCCACGACTCTGAACAGGCTCCTGGAACTGGACGTGATTCCCGTTATCAATGAAAATGACTCCGTTGCTACAGAAGAAATCGTGATCGGCGACAATGACACTCTTGCTGCCATTGTTGCCACCAGCGCAAAGGCAGAACTGCTGGTGCTGCTCTCCGATATAGATGGTTTGTATACAGCGGATCCAAAGAAAGATCCTTCTGCCGCTCTGATCCGGGAAGTCTCGGAACTGACGGATGATGTTCTGGCATTGGCCGGAGACAAAGGATCCGACCTGGGGACCGGAGGCATGAAGACAAAACTGTCTGCTGCCGGAATCTGCATGAACGAAGGCTGTGATATGATCATTGCCAACGGTTCTGATCCTACTCTTTTGTACGATATTGCAGATGGAAAACCGGTCGGGACCCGGTTCCTGTCCAACAGATCCTGCAAATAGCCCGCATATACTATATTGAAAAAGAGGAAACTGCTATGACAACTCAGGAAATCTTAAAAAAAGCAAAGGATGCCAAAAGCGCATTTGCTTCCATCACAGAAGAACAGAAAAACCAGGCGCTTTCGGTAATGGCGGATTATATTGAAAAGGAATGTTCTGAGATCCTTGCGCAGAATGCCCTGGATCTGGAAGCTGCCAGAGGCTCGATCACCGATGTCATGCTGGACCGGCTGATGCTGAATGAAAGCCGCATCAAAGGGATGGCCGATGGCATCCGGGATGTGATAGGATTGCCAGATCCTGTAGGCCACATCCTGACAGAAAGAACGATCACAGACGGACTGAACCTGAAGAAGGTTTCCGTACCCCTCGGTGTCGTGGCGATCATCTATGAAAGCCGGCCAAATGTAACTTCCGACGCCGCTTCCCTGTGTCTGAAAAGCGGCAACGTCTGCATTCTGAGAGGCGGCAAGGAAGCATATCGGACCTCAAAAGCCATTGTAAATGCCATGCAGGACGGACTGGCTTCCATCGCTCTTCCAAAGGATCTGATCAATATCATTGATGATACCACAAGAGAAAGCGCCACAGAACTGATGAAAGCACGCGGTTATGTGGATATGCTCATTCCCAGAGGCGGCGCCGGTCTGATCCGTGCCTGTGTGGAAAACGCTCTGGTACCCTGCATAGAGACCGGAACCGGCATCTGTACGGTCTATGTGGACGAAAGCGCGGACCAGGAAAAGGCGCTGAAGATCATCCTCAACGCCAAAACACAGCGTCCTTCTGTATGCAATGCAGAAGAAACTCTGCTGGTACATGAAAAGATTGCCGGCACATTTCTGCCGAAGATCAAGGAACTGCTTGTGGACAGCCGCATCCAGGCAGGAGAACCTGCTGTGGAATTAAGGCTCTGCGAAGCTTCTCAGAAGATCATCTCCGGCACACCTGCCAAACCGGAAGATTTTGATACGGAATTCCTGAACTATATCCTGGCAGTTAAGATTGTTAAAGATGTCCGGGAAGCTGTAGCTCATATCGCTGCTCATTCCACTCATCACTCTGACGCCATCCTGACGGAAAGCAAAGAAGCAGCGGATTATTTCACGACTCATGTAGACAGCGCAGCTGTATATGTAAATGCTTCCACACGATTTACCGACGGAGGAATGTTCGGCCTTGGCTGTGAAATGGGCATCTCCACCCAGAAGCTGCACGCCAGAGGTCCCATGGGGCTGGAGGAGCTGACCAGTTACAAATATATCGTAACCGGCAACGGCCAGACCCGCGGCTGAGATCCTGATTTAAAGGGAGCTGTCATTGACAGCTCCCTTTTTTGATGTCCGTTTTTCTGCTTTTTAGCCTTACAGATCCCGTTTCTAATACATAAGCCTCTCAAAGGCTTATGTATTAGAAAAAAACATGTTTTCTAAAAAAGTGCCCCTTTTTCAGGCGTTATTTTAGAAAATCGCCGAACTACTCCGCTGTTTACTGTATTTTTCTAAAAATAGGTCCTCTGAGAAGGCTGTTTTTTAGAAAGTGTGAATTTTTCTAAAATTAGAGCCGAGAACCAGGCCATTTTTTAGAAAACACCGATTTTCATGCCTCAAAAACCAGAAGGCGCTTCTTTCAGCCTCCCAGGATCCACAGTTCCAGAATCCCGTACATTTCCCGGATCACGCTGGTGGGAAACAGCCACCACAAGGTCGGAGCCATGATAGTCTCTGCCTGAAGGCCTGTCTGTTCAGCATATTTTTCGGCGCGGTATGCGTGATAGTCATTGGTTGCCAGGGCAATCTGCGGATCAAGTCCTTCTCTTTCGATGATTTCTTTGGAATAGCGAAGGTTTTCCCGGGTATCGGTGGACCTGTCTTCCAGATAGATCCGGTCTTTTTCGATCCCGTGGTCTACCAGATACTGGTACATGACGGAGGCTTCGCTGACCGTTTCATTATCACCTCGTCCACCGGATACAATGCAGACGGAATCCGGGTTTTCTCCCAGAAAGACAAGGGCTGCATCCAGTCTGCTCTGCATGGACCGGCTTACCCGGTTGCCGTACACCCTGGCTCCCAGAACAATCACGGTTGCCCCCGGTTTGGGAGTTCCCATCCCACCCTTTAACATGGCTGCGCCGGTGACCGCCGCCAGAACAATGATCACTGCACACACAAACAGCAGCAGGATCTCAACAATCCTGCCGCCTGTACTGTTCCAGCCGTTTCTCAGCAGATGGTTGATCTTCTCTCCCCAGATCCCGTATACGATCACCAGAGCTGACAGTCCCATTCCCGTCAAGGCGCCGATATTCGGGTTGAATGTGATCAGGGCAGGAATCAGAAACCACAGGAATAAGACTGTGCCGATGACCAGCATTATCAATCTGACAATGGTGAAACCATCCATTTTCATCTTATCGTTTCCGATCAGTATTTCAGCAGATACTTCTGGATCTCCCAGTCGCTGATCCTCTGAGAGTATTCAGACCATTCGTGCTTCTTGGCCGTGATATAGCGTTCAAAGATATGGTTTCCGAGAACTTCCCGGATAAACCCGTCTTTTTCCGCTTTCCGGATCGCTTCGTACATATTCAGCGGGAGCATGTGAATGCCGGAGCGTGTCAGTTCCCGTTTGCTCATTTCAAAGATGTTTTTGTCCACGGGTGCCGGAGGCGTCATCCCCTGACGGATACCTTCCAGACCTGCTTCCAGACAGAGTGCCAGTGCCAGATAAGGATTGGCGGAAGGATCGGGATTTCGAAGTTCGATCCTGGTGGACTGTCCGCCGGAAGTGGGTACACGGAAAAGAGGCGAACGATTTCTGGCAGACCAGGCAATGTACAACGGTGCCTCAAAATCCGGCACCAGACGTTTGTAGGAATTGATCAGCGGATTGGTGAAGATCGTTATGCCTTCGATGTGTTTCATGATGCCGGCCATAAAGGAATATGCTTCCTTGGAAAGACCGTTTTTGTCTGATTCATCCACGAAAGCATTGGTCTTGTCCTTGGTCAGGGACATATTCAGGTGCATGCCGTTTCCTGCCACGCCATAGAACGGCTTCGGCATAAACGTGGCGTACATGCCGTGTTTTTCAGAAATGGTCTTCACGGCATATTTAAAGGTCATGATATTGTCCGCTGCCGTAAGTGCCTCCGCATATTTAAAATCGATCTCATGCTGGGCCGGCCCGCACTCATGATGGGATGCCTCGATCTCAAATCCCAGATCTTCCAGGGCGAGAACGATGTATTTCCTGACATCCTCTCCCACATCATTGGGGCCGAGATCGAAATACCCGCCTTCATCATAGGAATCCAGGACAGGACGTCCGTTTGCGTCTGTCTTCATCAGATAGAATTCGCATTCCGGACCGACATTAAAGGTATATCCCATCTCCTGCGCATGCTTAAGGGCATTTCTCAGGATAAACCGGGGATCGCCTTCAAAGGGATTTCCGTCTGGCTTATAGACATCGCAGATGAGACGCGCGACCTTACCCTTTTCCTGATCCCAGGGATGGATACGGAAAGAGTCCAGATCCGGATAAAGACACATATCCGACTCCTCGATCCTGGCGAATCCGTCTATGGAAGATCCATCAAACATCATTTTGTTCCGGAGCGCTTTTTCGATCTGGGAAGGCGTGATAGACACATTCTTCATGGCACCGAAGATATCGGTGAACTGCAGCCTGATAAACTGGATATCTTCTGATTTAATTGTTTTAACGATCTGTTCTTTTGTCATTCTTTCGTCCTTCCTTGATCTGAACCTTTCCTTTTGGTATTGCTGTGTTTCTTTTTCCTGCTCTTCTCGTTCGGTGATCTGATGCAGGCTTTTTCCTGACGCTGTATCCGAAACTTCCGATCTTCCTTCCCAGGGAAAAATACTCTCCGTGAGAATAAGCCGTAAGACCCGCACTGTTCAGATGGAACTTTCCGTTCTCATCCATCAGTGTTTCATCTACGGTCACGGCTTCCACTTTGGCCAGAAACATGTCGTGGGATCCCAAAGGGATCGTCTGAACGACCCTGCATTCGATACAGACGGGACTTTCCGCGATCGAAGGGGCCTGTACGTTTTCGGATGGGATCAGATGCAGACCGCATTCCGCAGCTTTATCGATCTCCCTGCCGCTTTTGACGCCGCAGTAATCCATGCATCTTGTGAGCTGTTCATTCACAAGATTGATAACAAATTCCCCTGTCCGGCTGATGATCCCATGACTGAACCGCTCCAGCCTGATGGAAACAGATACCATCGCAGGGTCGGAACAGACCGTTCCTGCCCAGGCAACCGTAATAATATCGGGACGTTCTCCCGGAATCTGGCAGCTTACCATGACAGCCGGAAGAGGATACAGCATATTCCCCGGTTTAAAACTTTTTCTAGTCACGTATGCATTCCTGTTTATTCTACATCTTCATAGGGTCTTGTGGCATCGCCGACAGGTCCCTCCGCATCCAGATTGCCATCACTTCCGCAGACAGGGCATTTTCCGTAATCTGCGCCGTAATCTCCGATCAGGTCAATGGCGTATCTGTACTTTTTTCCGCATTTTTTGCATGTATAACACATGTACTGTGCACCCCAGGTCATAATATCCCTCCTGTTTTCATTTCATTTTATTAACTTAAATAAATACATATTTCCCCAGACGTTCAAACGCTTCCTGCACCCTTGAAAGAGGCAGGGCCAGGTTGATCCGCAGATGACAGCTGCCATGGAACATCCGCCCGTCCTGAAGGGCAACTCCCACGTTCCAGCAGGCCTGCTCCACTTCGTCCAGGGTCTTTCCATGCTTTTGGCACCACTCGCTGCAGTCTGCAAACAGCATATAGGTTCCCTGCGGCCGGCAGACTGTTACCTCCGGAAAATGTTCCGCGATATAACGGCAGGCATAATCGACATTGCCGGTCAGGACCTCGTTCAGTTCGTCCACCCATTCATATCCTTCCGGCCGATAGGCTCCGATCAGAGCATGCATGGACAATACATTCATCTCATTATAATGGCTGAGGGAGGATTCCTTCAGGATCCTCTCCCGCATCCAGGGATTATAGATGATATGATAGCTTCCTACCAGTCCGGCCAGATTAAAGGTTTTGGACGGCGCATAAAAAGCCGCGGTCCTCATCCTGGCATCCTCTGATACAGACTGCACCGGGATGTGCTGATGCCCGTCCAGTATGATGTCCGACCAGATCTCATCAGAAACCACATAAACATCATATTTCCGGAACAGCTCCATCACCTGCTCCAGTTCCTGCCGCTCCCAGACTCTGCCGGTGGGATTGTGCGGAGAACACAGGATTGCAGCATGGATATGCTCTTCCCGGAGTTTTTTCTCCATGTCAGCAAAATCCATTCTCCAGACGCCATCCCCGTCAATATACAATGGGCTGTGCACGATCTTGTAGCCGTTATTTGCCAGGGACATGGTAAATCCGATATAGGTGGGGGAATGGACCAGCACTTTATCGCCCCGGGAGCAGAATACGTTCAGTGCGGAAAGGACGCCGCCGAGTACACCGTTCTCATATCCGATGCATTCCTTTGTAAGACCCGTCACATGGTTTCTTCTTTCCTGCCATCTGATGATCTCGTCAAAATACTCCTGCCGCGGATCAAAATATCCGAAAGCAGGATGCTGCGCCCGGCTGATCAGTGCTTCCGTAATGGAAGGACAGACCGGGAAATTCATATCTGCCACCCACATGGGGATCGGGTCAAACCCGTCCTGCGGGAACCCCGGCGCAAAACCGGGTATCTGCCCCAGGCTGTCCAACGCAATGGCATCGTGGCCTTTTCTATCGATGATCGAAGTAAAATCGTATTTCATGTTTCCTATTATTATTACAACAGCGGGCCAACAGGCCCGCTGTCTGAGGTCAGGTAAAGACCTTTCGGATTACTCGTTGTACGGAGCAAGGTGAAGCAGCTGACGAGCTTCATCCGGAGTAGCAACTTCACGGCCAAATTCCTTAACAACACGAACTGCTCTTTCCACGAACTGCTTGTTGGATTCAGCAAGTACGCCTTTGCTGTACAGAACGTTGTCTTCCATACCGACACGGATATGTCCACCCAGAGCGGTTGCGCCGTAGAGCATTTCCATTGCGGAATGTCCAACGCCGAAGCAGGACCATGTGTAGTTAGCCGGTCCAACCAGACGGTCAGCTTCTTCCTTCATGAAGATCAGGTTCTTCATTGTGCCGCCGATGCCGTTTGCGCAGCCCATGCAGAACTGGAAATGAACAGGAGTCTTCAGAACGCCCTTCTTGATGTAGTATGCAGCGTTTCCGATCATACCGGGATCAAATGCTTCGATTTCCGGTTTTACGCCCAGTTCCTGGAACAGAAGACCGCAGTCTTCAAGGAACTTCGGGGTATTCAGGAACAGACCGCTGTTCAGCCAGTTCATGGAACCGCAGTCATAGGAAGCCATTTCCGGTTTCAGTTCTTTTACATGAGCAACACGGATCTCATCATCCGCATGGATATCACCTGATGTGGTAAGGTTAAGAACGATATCGCAGTCCTTGTAGCCTTTGATCAGTTCAACCGTCTTTTTGAATCTGACGGGATCCATCGCACCGTTGCCGTCTGCATCTCTCATATGAAGATGAGCAACTGCTGCACCGGCTTTCCAGCACTCATAAACGTCTGCTGCAATCTCTTCCGGCTCCATCGGGACATTCGGGTTGTCTTTCTTTTTCGGCCACGCACCGGTCGGTGCGACTGTGATAATTGTTTTGTTCTTTAACGCCTTAAGATCTGCCATTTGTAATTCCTCCATTTTACATTTAAAAATTAAGCTTAATATTTAAACCTGTTTCCAGATCTACTATTTTTATAACATTATTCAGTACTCTTTTCAAGCTATAGTTACGCTCCTCCCAGGAACCCTTCCAGAAAATTCGGGATGCGCTGCACTGCCTGATAAGCCCCTTCCAGATATACAAAAATGCTCAACAAAACCCCCATCACCGGGATCAGATAATCCATCAGCTGGTTTTTATGGGTACGGGTATAAGAGAAAAGCAGAACGACAGGCGCCATGGGAAGCAGAATCCCGGCGCCTCCGATCCCCAGATCCAGCATCTTAAATATGAGATCACCATTTGCTGACTGATGTGCCAATAATGCATTCGCCAAAAAGCCCAGGATCATAGAGTCCAGAACCCCGGCGACCGCAAATACAATTGCCGTAAAAACGGAAAACTGAAGAGAATTTCTTCTGGTCTTCAGGAACAGGTCGTATTCCGCATGTGTTCTTCCGTTCTTGCAGAACGAGCGCTCCCGGTATTTAATAAAGAATGCCAGGACCAGAAATACCAGGAACATCATCGGCGGTTTCGTTGTCAGGAACGGGAAGATATTATAATCCAACACGATCTTGTCCTGGGCAGCAAGGATGCGAAGCGCAATCGATGCTGCTTCATAGAGCACCGGCAGAACGGCCATTGCACGCAGTATCCGGATCTTCTTTCCCTGAAAAAATCGTTTTGGCCGGGCATTCAGGCAATACATAAACAAGGTGCACAAAAGAAGATCGATAAACAGATTGAAAGAGACCGACCCGGATTTCGTGCTATGGACAGCGAGATTGATCTGCTCGATCGCCGTCTGCCTGCTGCCTGTCAGAACAGCTACAGTCCCGACTGCATAACGGTTTAAGATAAACAATGACAGGACTACGATCAATGCGGTTGCTGCAATATGGATCGTGAACTG
This sequence comes from Parasporobacterium sp., assembly GCA_017510065.1. GTDB lineage: Bacteria > Bacillota > Clostridia > Lachnospirales > Lachnospiraceae > RGIG5612. Next base: position 82,494 of record JAFWOB010000145.1, on the reverse strand, counting down.
TCTCTTATATCCGTCACTGGTATCCAGGATCAATGCATAGTTAGCCAGCAGAAGAAACGGAACGGACATGGATGCTACCACGCTAAGCACAGTCTGTAATGTCATCGTCTGTTCTTGCAGCTGATCGCTGATATTCCCGCCCAGAGTAAGAAGAAGGGACACCTGAGCGATGACGATACACAGCCATCCGAACATTCGAAGATGCCTGTAAGACAAAGGGCCTCTGTATCGGATATCGTGTTCCAGGGATACTTCAGACAGCTTTTTCCTACGAAATCTTCTCTTCTTTTCCATTGTCATTCACCAATTAAATACCATGAATAAAAAGTCCGCTCTGCAGCTTCGGTTCGAACCAGGTGGATTTCGGCGGCATGACAAGACCCGCATCGGTCACCCGGAACAGTTCCTCCATCGTGGTCGGATACAGGGCAAATCCGATCTTCATATCTTCGTTGCACCGCCGTTCCAGTTCTTCGAAACCTTTTACACCGCCTACAAAATCCATTCTTTCATCGGCTCGTATGTCCTCCACCCCGAGGATCGGACGCAGCAGATTGTCCTGCAGCAAAGAGGACTCCAGAGCACCGACGGGATCATCCTTCATGATCTCCGGATGAGCGGTCAGCCGGTACCACTGTCCCGACAGATAGACTGCAAATTCCCCTTTTTTCTTAACCGTCAGTGCACCGTGCTTTTTCTCGCTTTCGGTAAATTCTTTTGGAACAACCTCCACATCAAACCCGTGTTCCGGCAGCGCAGCCAGGAACTCTTCTTCCGTGAGGCCGTTCAGGTTCTTCATAACACGATTATAGGGATAGATCATCAGCTGATCCCGTGGAAAAGCAACCGCCATGAAATAATTGAATTCCTCTGTCCCGTCATAATCCGGATGTTCCTGCCTTCTTTTCAGCGCCACTGCTGCCGCACTGGCACAGCGGTGATGGCCATCGGCAATATAGAGGCTGTCCATCCGTGCAAACGCTTCTGACAAAGCAGCGATCTCTTCCGGATCATCCACCTTCCAGACGATCTGCCGGACTTTGTCATTCGCCACAAAATCATAAAGAGGTTCTCTTGCTGTGATAGTTTCCAGGACCTGGCCCGGATAATACTTTTCCTGATAAGCCAGAAAGACAAGGCCCGTCTGTGCGGAGCAGATATCGATATGCTTTGTCCGGTCCGTTTCCTTGTCGTGTCTGGTATATTCATGCTTTTTGACTACATTGTTCAGGTAATCATCCACAGAATAGCAGGCCACAATACCTGTCTGGCTCCGTCCCTGCATGATCTGCCGGTAGATATAATAGCACTCTGTCTCATCCTGCTTCAGAAAATTGCTCCTGATATCTTTCTGCAGTTCATCCCTGGCTTTCTCATAAACCTGATCACCATACATATCTGTTCCCTCCGGGAACATGGTCTCCGGTCTTACGATTTTCAGAAATGAACGGGGATTTTCCTTTACGATCTGTCTTGCCTGCTTCTCGGTAAATACATCATAGGGAAGTGTCGCGACAACCCTGGAATAGGTACGCCGAGGTCTGATTGCCCGAAAGGGCTTTACATTTGCCATACTGTTTCCTCAAACATATATCATAATACTGTCTTTTATATAAAACCGGCTGAATGGATTGATCTGAAAGTTCAGATTCTATTCACTTTCAGGTCATTCCATCTAGCCGGTTTATGAAAAGATATTACTATTTAATCACCCGGATTTTCAGGATTCCGTCTGCTGACAGAGCCTGTTCAATGCCGTCCGGACAGGACTGCATGTCAAAGATCGAGTACGCAAAATCCCCCCGTTCCTTTCCTGTCATTCCTTTCAGCACTGCTCCCGCTTCTTCCAGAAGGACAGCAATATCATGGGTTTTGAGAGAGGATCTGTGCGCTGCGCACAGACGGATACATCCGTCAACCCTTCCGAAATCCACCGGTGGATAATTCACCGAGTTCCGAATGTTGCCGTTTTCCATAAAATCGACGACCTGCTGGACCGCCATGACCGCACAGTTGTCTTCGGATTCCTCTGTGGAAGCACCGAGATGCGGGATGATAATGGCATTTTTCATGGCTGCGGCTCCCGGTGTCGGGAAATCACAGATGTATTTTCCGACCTGGCCAAGGCTCAGCGCCGCCTGCATATCCGGCTCATTGACCAGGGTATCCCTGGCAAGGTTGATAAAGACCACGCCTTTGCGGCACCTGGAGAGAAAATCTGCATTGATCATGCCGATCGTTCCGGCCATAGCCGGCACATGGATCGTGATCAGCTGGGATCTGGCCGCGATCACATCCAGATTATCGGTGATCTCCACCAGACTGTCCAGAGAAGCTTTGGCTGCTTCTGAAAGATACGGGTCATAACCGATGACTTTCATACCGAGTGAAACTGCCGCATTAGCGACTTTCACACCAATTGCGCCGAGGCCGATCACGCCCAGGGTCTTGCCCATAATCTCGTGACCGACAAACTGTTTTTTGCTTTTTTCCGCTAACGCCGCAATGTCCGGATTGCCGAATTCACCCTCTGCCCATCTGATACCGCCGAGGATATCCCTGACACCGGCAATGGCGGCAAAAAGGAACAGTTCCTTGACACCGTTGGCATTGGCACCGGGAGTATTGAACACAACAATACCTTTCTCAGCACATTTATCCAGAGGAATATTATTGACGCCGGCTCCTGCCCGGGCAATACAGGTTACTTCCTCGCCAAATTCCATCTCATGCATTTTGGCACTTCGTACCAGGATGATCTCGGCAGGGTCTTCTTCCCCAACCTGTGTAAAGGTTTCCTTAAAATGATCCAGGCCAACCTGTGCGATCGGATTCAGGCATTTATAGCGATACATCATGCATTCTCCTTTTCAAACTTATCCATAAATTCAACAAGTCTGACAACGCCTTCATAAGGCATTGCATTATAGATCGAAGCTCTCATGCCGCCTACAGTTCTGTGTCCTTTCAGCTGCACTAACCCGTTGGCCGCTGCCTCAGCAATGAATTTCGCGTTCAGTTCATCAGAGCCGGTCACAAACGGGACATTCATAAGAGAACGATATTCTTTCTCCACCGTACCGATAAACATTTTGCTGCTGTCCAGATAATCATAAAGGACTTTTGCTTTCTTTTCATTCCGTTCTTTGATCACTTCCAGTCCGCCCATTTCCTTCAGCCATCTGAAGACTTTGCCGCAGATATAGATGCCGTAGGCATTCGGCGTATTGTACAGAGAATTGTTGTCGGCATGGGTCTTATATCTCAGCATAGTCGGTGTACCCGGCAGGACATCTTCTGTAATAAGGTCCTTCCGGATGATCACGATCACGACGCCGGCCGGACCCACATTTTTCTGAGCTCCGGCAAAGATCAGACCGTACTTCGTTACATCCACCGGTTTGGAAAGGAACATGGAACTCTGGTCTGCAACCAGGATCTTTCCTTTTGTATTCGGAAGTTCTTTATAGGTAGTTCCATAGATTGTATTGTTTTCACAGATATATACATAGTCTGCATTTTCAGAGATCGGAAGATCGGATACATCCGGAATATAGGTATAGGTCTTATCTTCGGAAGATGCGATCTTGTTGGCTTGTCCGTAGATCTTGGCTTCTGCCATGGCTTTCTTAGCCCACTGACCTGTCACGATATAATCCGCGACTTTATTTTTCATGAGATTCATGGGAACTGCTGCGAACTGCTGGGATCCGCCGCCCTGCACAAACAGAACTTCATACTCATCGGGAATTCCCATCAGGTCGATCAGATCCTGCTTTGCATCGTTCAGGATCTTATCAAACTCCTTGCTCCGGTGGGACATCTCCATGACGCCAAGCCCGGCTCCCCGGTAATCCAGCATCTCCTGTGCCGCTTCACGTAATACTTCTTCAGGTAATACAGCAGGCCCTGCTGCAAAATTGTACACTCTGTTCATCTGTTGCTCCTTTATATCGTTGTTACGCGGTATTTTACCGCTTTAGTTCGGTAAACTGTCCAACTAACAAATCGAGGGAATCCGTTCCGATTCCCTCGCAGTAAACATGTTTGGTTCAGAACTTCCGGAAAGATTTATTTCTCATCTCCTGAGGATGAATCACTGGAGGATCCGCCCTTGCTCTCTGAACTCTCGGTATTCTGTTCCGCAGTCTGCTCTGCAGCTTCTTTCTTTCTGCCGAAGAACTTCTTCACAGGAGCAGCCTCTGCGCTGGTGGCTGCAGCTCCTGCCTTCTCAACCTGAGAAATTGCCTGTTTCGCCATCGGAATACGGCAGTTCTTGTTGTTTCCGAATTCTACGATCACGGTATCGCCGTTCACAGCAACGATGGTGCCGTAGAAACCGCTGGTAGTCAGAACACTGTCACCCGGCTGCATGGAACTCATGGTCTCTTCCTGCTGCTTCTTCTGCTTTCTGGAAGGCCTGATCATGATAAAATAGATAAATGCAGCAAAAATGACAACGTAGATTACGATGATGTACCAGGAACTACCGCTCTGCTGAGCTTCTGCCCCGCCTTCAGCTGTTGCCTGGCCACCCATCATTCCTGCACACATTGCCAGCATATTCAAAAGATTCATATCTTCTCTCCCTCTTGGTTTAGTCCGTTTAGTTTTTCCCGCTTATAGACCGAAAAACGGTTCTCCAGAATTGCTTCGCGAGCTTCGCACACCATTTTATTATAAAAGTATAAATTATGCAATACACAAAGACGCATTCCCAACATTTCTTTCGCCTTCAGCAAATGCCTGATATAGGCTCTGGAAAAATACCGGCAGGCGGGACAGCCGCATCCTTCCTCGATTGGCCGTTCATCCAGCTCATACTGCGCGTTGAACAGATTGAGCTTACCGTGGTTGGTATAGACGTGTCCGTGGCGTCCATTCCTGCTGGGATAAACACAGTCGAAGAAATCCACGCCCCGCTCGATCCCTTCCAGGATATTTGCGGGAGTCCCGACCCCCATCAGATAAACCGGCTTGTCTGCCGGAAGATGAGGCACCGTCTCATCCAGGATCCGGTACATCTCCTCATGGGTCTCTCCCACTGCCAGCCCGCCTATGGCATACCCGGGAAGATCAAGTTCCCTGATCTCTTCCGCATGCTCAATGCGGATATCTTCAAAGCAGGCTCCCTGGTTGATCCCGAAGAGCATCTGCTCGGGGTTGACTGTATCCGGCTGCTGGTTCAGCCGCTCCAGTTCTTCCTTGCATCTCTTCAGCCATCTGGTGGTCCTGGCAACGCTCGGCGCTACATAATCCCGTTCCGCCACACTGGAAGGGCATTCATCAAACGCCATGGCAATCGTGCTTCCCAGATGGGACTGGATCTGCATGCTCTGTTCCGGTCCCATAAAGATCTTCCGGCCGTCTATATGGGAATTGAAATAGACCCCTTCTTCCTTGATCTTTCTGAGGCTTGCCAGGGAAAATACCTGGAAACCGCCGGAATCAGTCAGTACAGGGCCATCCCAATGCATGAATTTCCGGACGCCGCCCATCTTTTTGACAATCTCGTCACCGGGCCTTACGTGGAGGTGATAGGTATTGCACAGCTCCACCTGGGTGCCAACATCCTTCAGGTCCACTGAACTGACGGCTCCTTTGATGGCAGCAACCGTTCCGACATTCATAAACACCGGTGTATGGATCACGCCATGGACGGTTTCCATAGTTGCGGCCTTTGCTCTTCCCTCGGTTTTATCGATCGTGTATTTCATAGATTATTCTGCTGCTTCCTCCTGAATGTTCAGGGAAAGGGATAGCTCCTCGAGCTGCTTTTCATCTACTTCGCCCGGTGCTTCCGTCATAAGGCAGGAAGCATCTTTCACCTTCGGGAACGCGATCACGTCACGGATGGACTCTGCGCCGGTCATCAGCATCAGCAGACGGTCAAACCCGTATGCCAGTCCTGCATGAGGCGGAACACCGTATTTGAAAGCATCCAACAGGAAACCGAACCGTTCGTAGGCTTCCTCTGAGGTAAAGCCGAGAGCCGCAAACATCTTTTCCTGGATCTCCGGATCATAAATTCTCTCCGAGCCGCCTCCGAGTTCCACGCCGTTCAGTACGATATCGTAAGCTGCCGCATGAGCCTTCCAGGGTTCGGTATCCAGATATTTCACATCACTTTCCAACGGCATGGTGAAAGGATGATGCATCGCCACCCACCTTTCCTGCTCTTCCGAATACTCCAGCAGCGGGAACTCCGTCACCCACAGGAAATTAAACTTACTGTGATCAATAAGGCCCATCATTTCACCCAGCTGAAGCCTTAAGGCGCCGAGAGAAGCATAGACGACCTTATCCGTATCAGCACAGAAGAACATCAGATCTCCCGGTTCTGCTTCCATTTCCCTGATGATCGCTGCAATCTCTTCTTCTGTCAGGAATTTGGCAAATGAAGATTTGTAAGTCCCGTCTTCATGGATTCCCAGATACGCCAGGCCCTTTGCGCCGTATGTCTTGACAAATTCTCCCAGAGCATCGATCTTCTTACGGGGCATGTCAGCCTGTCCTTTAGCAAGGAGGCCTCTTACGCTGCCGCCGGATGCTGCCGCATTGGAAAACACGGAAAAACCGCAGTCTTCCACGCATCCCGTGATATCTTTCAGCTCCATACCGAACCTGGTATCCGGTTTATCGGAACCATACCGGTCCATCGCTTCCTGCCAGGTCATTCTCTGGATCGGCAGTTCCACATCCACATCCAGGATTTCCTTGAAGATATGGGCAATGAGTCTTTCATTGACATCCATGACAACATGCTGGTCTGCAAAGGAAAACTCCATATCCACCTGGGTGAACTCCGGCTGCCGGTCAGCTCTGAGGTCCTCATCCCGGAAACATCTGGCAATCTGGAAATAACGGTCATATCCGGCGCACATCAGCAGCTGCTTATAGATCTGCGGGGACTGCGGAAGCGCATAGAAACTTCCCGGATGTACCCGGCTGGGAACCAGATAATCCCTGGCGCCTTCCGGTGTACTCTTGCAGAGCATCGGTGTTTCGATCTCCAGGAATCCTTCCTCTGTCATGAAACGCCTGATACTCTGTGCTACACGGCTCCTCAGCATCAGCTTGCTCTGGAGCTCAGGTCTGCGCAGGTCCAGATAGCGGTATTTGAGCCGCAGTTCATCTCTGGTCTGGATTCCGTCTTCGATCGGGAAGGGAGGCGTCAGGCTCTCGGAAAGGATGCGAAGTTCCAACACCTTGATCTCGATATGACCGGTTACCAGGTTTTCATTAACGGCACCGCCTCTTTTCTGTACCAATCCTCTGACTGCGATTACAAATTCATTGCGCAGGGTTCCGGCTTTCTCATATCCTTCCGTGCCGATGGACTCTTCATCAAACAAAAGCTGGATCAGACCGGTGCGGTCTCTCAGGTCCACAAAGATCAGGCTCCCGAGATTACGGCGCTTGTTGACCCATCCCATCAGGGTAACCAGTTCCCCCATCTGTGCATTTACGACTTCCGTGCATCTGTGGCTTCTGTTAAAACCACTCATTGATTCTGCCATGTTCTTTTCTTCTTTCCCGGCGCACTGGCCGAATTGATATTTTATTTCCTGCAGAAAGATATCTGCTATTATTTCCGGATCACTTCCGCGATCTGATCGATGGGTGTTTCCTGCTCGGAACTATCCGCCATATTCTTGACTTTCACAGTTCCCCGTGCAAGCTCATCGCCTCCCAGGATCACGGTATATCTGGCTCCGATCTTATTGGCGTATTTCATCTGTGCCTTAACGGAGCGGTCCAGATAGTCTGTTTCTACCGTAAGGCCTTTATCCCGGAGAGCTTTTACGATCTTATAACCTTCAGATTTGATATCTCCGATGATTCCAAAATACAGATCAGGCGCCGGCTCTTCTCCCAGGTCAACCTTCTGCAGATCCAGGAAATAAAGGATCCTTTCCAGTCCCAGCCCGAAACCTGCGGCAGGAATATCCTGTTTCCCGTCGATCTCTTTTACCAGATTGTTATACCGTCCTCCTCCGCAGAGTGTAAAGCCATCCTTGTTGACAAATTCGAACACGGTACGGGTATAATAATCAAGGCCTCTTACAATGCCGGTATCTACCTGGTATTTAATGCCCATATCATCCAGGAGTTTTTTCAGTTCCTCGAAATGGTTCCGGCATTCGTCGTCCAGGTAATCGATGGTCCTTGGGGCATCGGCCACGATCTTTTTGCATTCCTCGTTCTTGCAGTCGATTACCCTCAGGGGGTTTCGCTCCATACGTTCCCTGCAGGTCTTGCAGAGCCCGTCCCGGTGCTCATTCAGGTAAGCAAGAAGGGCTTTGTTGTATTCTTTCCGGCAGTTGCTGCAGCCGATGGAACTGATATGGACTTCCATATCCTTAAGCCCCAGTTTTCCGATAATATCCGTAACCAGGCTGATCAGTTCCACCTCGATCAGCGGACTGTCGGAACCGATATATTCCACTCCGAACTGGTGATGCTGGCGAAGTCTTCCGCTCTGCGGTTTTTCATACCGGAATGCCGGTGTGACATAGCACAGTTTGGAAACGCCGGGTTCCGCGAACATGCTGTGTTCCAGGTAAGCCCTGATCACACCTGCCGTTCCTTCCGGTTTCAGGGTAATGCTGCGTCCGCCTTTATCCTCAAAGGTGTACATCTCTTTCTGTACGACATCGGTCGTTTCACCGACGCCCCTGGCAAACAACACCGTATGTTCAAACATCGGTGTGTGGATCTGGTGGATATGATACCTCTTTGCAGTCTCAAAACAGATCTTTTCTATGAGTTCTCTCCGGTACATGTCCTTGCCGTACCAGTCCTGTGTTCCTCTCGGAGCCTGTGTGATCATGTAGTACTCTCCTTATTCTTTACTGTTGCTTCTATTTATTGATATCGCCCGAAGATCTCAGGCCTTGTATCCGTGTACCATCCGCTCTTCCCGGATCGTCGTGGTGCCTTCATGTCCCGGCAGAACGACGGTTTCTTCCGGCAGAGGCAGGAGTTTTTCCCGAATGGAACGGAACAGCTGCATCTCATCCCCGCCTTCAAAATCCGTCCGGCCCCAGGAATGCCTGAAAAGTGTATCCCCGGAAAGAAGGATGCCGTGCTCCGGGAAATAGTAACAGGTTCCGCCTTCCGTATGTCCCGGCGTATGGATCACGTCAATCTCCATTCCTGCAAGGGACAAATGGTCATGATCATGCACCAGGATATCGTCCGGCCGGATCTCATAGGAAGCTTCCACAAATCCGCCCTGGTATCTCAGTCTTCCGGCGTCGTCTGCAGGAATATAGACCGGAACCTGATAGCGTTCCTTAATCCCTTCCAGCCCTTTAAAATGATCCCCATGCCCATGGGTCAGCAGGACTGCCTCCACGCCGACATCGATCTTTTTGATGCATTCCGCGATATAATCCGCATCGTCACCCGGATCAACGATCAAGGCCTTTCGCACTTCCTTATCATATACGATATAACAGTTTGTCTGGATCATTCCGACCCTGGCACATCTGATCTCAAGCTCTCCCATTTTATGTATCCTTTCTCTGTTATCAGCCGATTGATCTCTGGATATCTATGACGCCGTCCAGGGCGTTGATCTTTTCGATCACCTTCGCCAGTTCATCTGCGGACGCCACCTTGAAGCTCATTTCGATGGTGGCTACATTCTGTTTGTTGATCACGCAGTTCAGCTTATCGATATTTACGCCTCTTGTTGACATAACTTTGGATACTTCTACCAGCATACCGATTTTGTTTTCCGCAAAGATCGTAATACCGGCTTCATATTTTTCATCTATAAATGCCGACGATGGCTTATCCCATTCCGCATCAATGAGTCTTGCCCGGTCTGCAGAAGTCATATTCAGGATATTGATGCAGTCCGTTCTGTGGATCGTAACGCCTCGTCCTCTGGTAACATAGCCTACGATCTCATCTCCGGGAAGCGGAGAACAGCATTTGGAAAACCGAACCGCCACATCATGGATCCCTTTCACGATGATACCGCTTCTGTGCTTTGCTTCCACATAGGAAGATCCAGCCTGGGCTGCGCTTTCCAGCACATCTTCATCGGTCATCTCGTTCTTTTTGTATTTTTTATTGTAATCGTCCAGGAGCCGGTTAATGATCTGGCCTTCTTTCAAGCCTCCATGACCAATCGCCGCCAGTACGGAATCCCAGTCTTTAAAGCTGTACCTGGACAGGATCTTATCTGTGAATTCCGGAGCGAAGATCCCCTGCTCCGTGATGCCTTTGGCCTTGAGGTATTTTTCTACCAGATCCTTGCCGCGGGCAACATTGTCATCCTTCTGGACATTCCGAAACCATTGATTGATCTTGGTCTTGGCCCCGCCGCTCTTTACGATATTGAGCCAGTCAAGACTGGGTCCCTTGGAATTCTGGGAGGTAATGATCTCCACCCGGTCACCGTTCTGGATCTTATAGTCAATGTTGACGATCCTGTCATTGACCCTGGCTCCAACCATCTTATTGCCGATGGCAGAGTGAATATTATAGGCGAAATCGATAGGCGTCGACCCGGCAGGAAGCATTTTAACGTCTCCCTGCGGCGTAAAACAGAATACCTGATCCGCAAACAGATCCAGGTCGCTCTTGATGAACTCAAGATATTCCTTGTTATCCGCCGTTTCTGTCTGCCAGTCAAGGATCCGCCTAAGCCATGCGATCTTTTCCTCTTCGCTCTGGCTCATACTCCGGTCGTTGATCCCTTTTCCCTCTTTATATTTCCAGTGAGCAGCAATACCGTATTCCGCAGTTCTGTGCATTTCAAATGTTCTGATCTGCACCTCAAAAGGCTGTCCGGAATGGCTGATCACAGTCGTATGCAGGGACTGGTACATGTTCAGCTTGGGCATTGCAATATAATCCTTGAATCTGCCCGGGATCGGAATATAGTCTTCATGGATCGCGCCAAGGGCGGCATAACAGTCTTTGATGGTCTCCACTTTGACACGGACTGCGAACAGATCATAGATCTCGTCAACCCCTTTATCCTGCATCAGCATTTTCTTGTAAATGCTGAAATAATGCTTGACCCTGCCGTCCACTTCGCATTCGATGTCCGCATTTTTCATGCACTGTTTGACTTCCTGGATCATCTCGTCAATGTGAAGTTCTCCGGCCTGCATCCGCTCCTTGACATCTTCCCTGACCATATAGAATGCATCCGGTTCCAGATACAGAAGCGCCAGATCATCCAGCTCGGATTTTACTTTGGATACACCGAGTCTCTTGGCGATCGGCGCGTAGATCTCCATGGTTTCCCTGGCCTTTTCGATCTGTTTCTCCCGGGGCATATACTGAAGGGTCCGCATATTGTGCAGCCGGTCTGCCAGCTTGATGATGATCACCCGCAGGTCTTTTGCCATGGCCAGGAACATCTTCCGCAGGTTCTCCGCCTGTAGTTCCACTTTGTCCGAGGTATACTTGATCTGGGTCAGCTTGGTTACCCCGTCCACCAGTTCTGCCACTTCCTCACCGAACTGCTCCTTCAGCTGTTCCAGGGTGATATCCGTATCTTCCACGACGTCATGGAGAATACCCGCGCAGATTGTATCCCGGTCCATATCCATTTCCGTCAGGATGATCGCAACCTGGATCGGATGGATGATATAAGGCTCCCCAGATCTTCTTTTCTGGTCATTATGAGCGCTTTTTGCCAACAGATAAGCTTTCTGGACCAGATCGATATCCTCCTGTGTATGAGACTTTTTGAGCATATCGATCAGTTTGGCATAGACTTCTTCTTCCTTCACGGGCTCTTTTGCCGAGATCAGTTTCGGAAGCAGCTCATCACTGTGCTTATTCTTTTTTATAAAATCCAGTGTAGACATAATTGTACTTTTCTAATACAAAATCCCTCTCCGGAACATGAATTTTCTCATTGACACACGGGAGCGGGTTATGATATAAAATAACGGTGTCCAGGGGAATCATACAATGGCAGTATGACGGTCTCCAAAACCGTTCATGGGAGTTCGAATCTCTCTTCCCCTGTATCAAGAGCCCTGAAGGGCTCTTTTTTTTGCCTTTTTCCTTTTTCCGGAAGACACTTCAAAAGGCTGGCGTACAAAAAGAAATTATACTTTATTTCTGCATTTTTCGCAATATCTCAATAGCATCTGTCACATTGGAAACCCCTGTCAGACAGACATTTTCCTGCCTGCCGAGTACTTTCAGGGAGGATTCCGGAACAATGCATCTGGAAAATCCCATTTTCACTGCTTCCCTGACCCTGCTCTCGATCTGACTGACGCTGCGGACTTCACCGGAAAGTCCTACTTCTCCCACTGCCATCACATCTGCCGGAACAATAAAATCCATGTACCCGGAAGCAAGGGCAATGATCACGGCAAGATCCAGAGCCGTTTCCGAAATCTTCATACCGCCTGCGATATTGATGTAGGCATCACACTCCGACATCTTGAATCCAAGACGTTTTTCCAGTACTGCGATCAAAAGGTTCATCCTTCCGAAATCAAAACCGGTGGCACTTCTTCTCGGATTGTTAAGCCCTGATCTGGCTACAAGAGCCTGGATCTCAGCCAGGATGGGCCTGGTTCCTTCCATGCTGCAGGATACAACAGACCCGGAGGTATTGACCGGTCGTCCTGTCAGCATAAACTGAGAGGGGTTCGGGACCTGCTCAAGGCCGGTGGATCTCATCTCAAAAACCCCGATCTCATTGGTGGAACCAAACCGGTTCTTCACACCCCGCAGCACCCTGTAGGAAGCATGGGAATCTCCTTCAAAATACAGAACCGTATCCACCATATGCTCCAGCATCCTGGGACCTGCCACCACGCCTTCCTTTGTCACATGACCTACAAGAAAGATGGCGATTCCCATGACCTTGGCCCACTGCATCAGCAGATTGGTTGACTCTCTGACCTGACTGCTGCTGCCGGGAGCGGACGCCACATCCGGCCGGAACATGGTCTGGATGGAGTCGATCACACATACCTGTGGTTTTTCTTCCGTGATCACCTTTTCGATCACATCCAGATCGGTCTCACACAAAAGCTTCATGTGTTCGCTGAATTCCCCCAGCCGGTCCGCCCTGAGCCTGATCTGACTGAGAGATTCCTCTCCGGAAATATAAAGGACATCGACCTCCCGGTCGCTCAAAGCTTTGCATACCTGTGTGAGCAGTGTAGATTTGCCGATTCCGGGATCTCCGCCGACCAGTACCAGGCTGTCCTTTATGATGCCGCCGCCTAAAACACGGTCGAATTCATCAATGCCGGTCACGAAACGCTCTTCCCGTTCCACACGGATCTCTGACATCCTGCAGGATCCTGCTGCCCTGAATTCCCTTCCCTTCAGTCCCGGTCCCGCTTTACGAAGGCCGGTCTGGCTGATTCCTGCCGGCCGGGAATTGCTGCCCGCCAGGAAAGAAGCAGGGACTTCTACCAGCGTGTTCCATTCATGGCACGCCGGACACTGCCCTGCCCATTTGGCAGTTTCATATCCGCATTCTTTACAATAAAAGCCCGTATCTTTTGCTTTTGCCATTATTATCTTTTCACCTTAAAGACCAGCTGCCCCTCCACACAGTCAGCGGTGACGCTGTCTCCTGCTTTTAAGCTGCCGTCAATGATCTCTTCCGCCAGTTTGTCTTCAAATGCTGTCTGGATCGTGCGTTTCAGGGACCGTGCGCCGTATTTCCTGTCGTATCCTTTCTCCACAAGAAAGTCTCTGGCTTTGTCCGTAACCTTCAGTGAGATCCCGACCTGTTTCTTTGCCCTTCCGACGATCTCATTCAGCATAAGGTCGGCGATTTTTCCCATGTCTTCCCTGGTCAGGGCGGCAAATACGATGATCTCGTCAATACGGTTGATAAATTCCGGTTTGAACAGATGCCGCACTTCGTCCATGACTGCATCTTTCATGATCTTATAATCCGCTTCCTCCGACTTGTCTGTTGCAAATCCGAGATTTTTCGGTTCCATGATTCTGGATGCGCCTGCATTACTGGTCATAATAATGATGGTATTTTTAAAATCAGCGATCCGTCCATGGGAGTCGGTGATCCTTCCCTCATCCAATACCTGCAGCAGGATATTAAATACATCCGGATGAGCTTTTTCGATCTCGTCAAACAGGACGATGGAATAAGGATTTCTCCTGACCTGCTCGGACAGCTGTCCGCCTTCATCATAGCCCACGTAACCCGGAGGTGATCCGATCAGTTTGGAAACACTGTGTTTTTCCATATACTCGGACATATCAATCCGTATGATCGCACTTTCCGTTCCGAACAGGCATTCCGCCAGGGCTTTGGACAATTCGGTTTTCCCGACACCGGTAGGTCCCAGGAACAGGAAGGAGCCAATTGGCCGCTTCGGATCTTTCAGTCCTGCCCTGCCTCTGCGGATCGCCTTGCTGAGGGAAACGACTGCTTCATCCTGCGCGATCACTCTTTTATGGAGTTCCGACTCCATATTTTTCAGTTTTTCCGTTTCTTCCCTGGCCAGTTTTTTCACCGGGATCCTGGTCCAGCCGGATACGACTGCTGCGATATCATCTTCTGTTACCTTTTTGGTACGACTGCCGGAGGATTTCCGTCCGGCGCCGGCATTGAGAGCTGTTTGCAGGGATTCCATCTCTGCCCGAGCTGCAGATGCTTTCTTCAGTTTCCCTGCTTTCAAGTATTTTTCCAGTTGCTGCTCTGTTTCTTTCAGTTCCTGCTCCAACGCATTCTGTCCTTCCGGAATGAGATAGGAGGAAAGTTTTACCTTGGAAGCCGCTTCATCCATCAGATCGATCGCTTTGTCAGGCATGTACCGGTCATTGATATAACGCATGGAAAGATCCACCGCTGCTTCCAGAGCCTGATCCGTGATCTTCACCTGATGATGTTTTTCATAATCCGGACGCAGTCCTTTCAGGATCTGAACAGATTCCTCCCTGGTCGGCTGCTCTACGTAAACAGGCTGGAACCGTCTTTCCAGGGCGGCGTCTTTTTCAAAATACTTCCGGTATTCATCCATTGTGGTTGCGCCGATGATCTGGACTTCTCCCCTGGTAAGGGCCGGTTTCAGAATATTGGCAGCATCGATGGAGCCTTCTGAACCGCCGGCTCCGATCATGGTATGGATCTCATCCATGAACAGGATGATATGTCCGTCTTCCGACACCTCCTTGATGACTTTCTTGACACGTTCTTCGAATTCTCCTCTGTATTTAGAACCTGCCACCAGTCCTGGAAGATCCAGGGAAAGGATCCTTTTCTCAGCAATCGGACCGCTGACCCGGCCGGAGACGATCCTTTGTGCCAAGCCTTCCACAATAGAGGTCTTGCCGACGCCGGGCTCTCCTACCAGGCACGGATTGTTTTTCGTCCTGCGGGAAAGGATCTGGATCATCCGTTCGATTTCCTGCTCTCTTCCAATGACCGGATCAAGCCCGCCGTCCCTTGCCATGGCACAAAGATCCCTGCTGAAATCTGCCAGGATCTGATCTCCCTGTTTCTGAGGAGACTGTGCTTTTTCCGTGCTCAGTTCCGCTTTATGTTCCCTGGGATCTTCTCCCATGGCGGAAAAAGTATCTGCCATGATCTTGAGCCGGTTGCCTCCCAGAACCGTCAGGACTCTCAGGCCTGCACAGTCCTGCATTTTCAAAAGTGCCAGGAGAAGATGCTCTGTTCCCACATTCTGTGAATGGAACCGATCTGCCTGCCTGCCGGCTTCCTCCAACAGTTCCTGCGCAGAGGGGGAGTACCCCTCGCCCTCTGCCACGGCCGTAAAATCCCCCTGTTCAAAGGGATGACCCAGCATCTTTCTGACGCCTTCCGATGAAATACCGTTTGCAGCAAGGATCTTCTGGGAAGTACTTTCTGCTGTTTCGGCAAGCCCCAGAAGGATATGTTCCGTTCCGATAAACAGCTGCCCGTTGGAAGAAGCATACTCGCAGGCAGCTTCCAGCGCCTCGGCAGCCAGAATGGTAAATGGTTTTTTCATACTGTTACTCCATATCATCATAGATCTCATCGATCAGTTTCTTAACTTCATCCCTGGAAACGCCCTTCACGATCCCGCTGGCGATCAGCGGTTTTAACAGGCACCTCATTTTGTTCAGGGAATTGATCTTATCAATATCCACTGAAACCACCGCTCCTCTTCTGCGGTCCACTTTCAGAAATCCATCCTGCCTCAGAGAGGAATATGCTTTATTGACCGTGTGCATGTTCACGCCGATGTCATCTGCCATGTTTCTAACAGAAGGCAGGGATTCTCCGTTTTTCAGCTGGGAAGTGGCGATCGCTACGATGATCTGGTTTCTCAGTTGTACATAGATGGCTTCCTCGCTGTTAAAATCAATCTCTATCAACATAACAAACCTCTGTTTCCGAAACTGCTGTCTGCAGTTCCCCTTTGGCTGATATATAGTTCTAACTGTTATATTGATGATATAACAGTCGGCCTTTTATGTCAATTCACCTCTTCCGGCGGTCTTCATCTCTGAGTGGGAAAATTCTCTGTAAGACCCTCCTCAGATCCGGCACTTGCCAAAAACAGGGAGGGTCTACCCTCCTTAAAATCAGCAGATCTTTAAAACAGGAGCAGTTTTGCCGAGGAGCATCTGTCCATACAAAATGCCCGGGACAGCCTTAAGCTCCCGGGCATGATCAAGCAGTTCAGCATGGGCAGTCTGCATCTTAGTGGAAAGCCCGCTAGAATCACAATCCTGCGTTCTCCTGTTCCTTGTAGTTTTCATAGCGCTTCTTTGCGTCAGCATCCGCCATTGCAAAAAGCTTTTCTGCGTTTTCCGGGAAGGTACGTCTTAAAGCATTATACCGTGTCTCTCCATCCAGAAACTCTTCATAACCAAGGGTCGGCTCTTTTGAATCAAGCGTTAATGGTTTTTCCTTCTTCGGATCGTATCTGTAAAGCAGCCAGTATCCTGAATCCACCGCACGTTTCATCTCGGCCTGCACATTCGCCATGCCGGCCTTTATGCCATGGGAAGTGCACGGAGTGTAGGCGATGATAACCGAAGGACCCGGATGTGCCTCCGCTTCCTTTATAGCCTTTAAAAGCTGGGGCATGGAAGCTCCCATGGCAACCTGGGCCACATATACATTTCCGTACGCCCGACAAAGCGCTCCCAGATCCTTCTTTTTGCTTCTTTTGCCCGCGGAGGCAAACTCCGCTACAGCTCCGAGAGGCGTCGCCTTGGAACTCTGCCCGCCGGTATTGGAATACACTTCTGTGTCGATGACAAAAACATTGATGTCCTCGCCGGAAGCGATCACATGATCCAGCCCTCCATAGCCGATGTCATAGGCCCATCCATCTCCGCCATACATCCAGAAACTCTTTTTAGCCAGGCGGTCTTTTCGTTCAAGGATAACTGATGCAAGTGCTAAGATCCCGGAATCAGTATCGGACTGCTTCCCTTCTGCGCCGGCATTTCCGGCTTCTATCATGTTTTCCAGCTCCTGTATCAGCTTGTCCGTAGCCTTTCTGGATGCATCCGGATCCTCGTAGCAATCAAGCCACTCTTTCGCAGCCGGACTGTCTGTCAGTCTGATGTATTCCTCCACGTTCGCTTTTTGTTTCTTTCGCTGCTGGCGCACCGAAAGTGCCATACCCAGAGCCAGCTCTGCATTGTTTTCAAACAGGCTGTTTGTCCACGCCGGACCGAAGCCCCGCTTATTTGTGGTATAAGGGATCCCCGGGAAAGGAGCACCCCAGGCCTGGGAACATCCGGTGCCATTTGCCCAGTAAAGTCTTTCTCCGAACAGCTGGGTCAGAAGCTTTGCATATGGAGTCTCACCACAGCCTGCACAGGCTGCGGAAAATTCCACCAGAGGTTGTCTGAACTGGCTGCCCTTTATCGTGTAAGGATCAAACAGATCGCCCTTATCCGAAAGTGAAAGGCCATAGTTCCAGATATCGATCTGACTTTCATCGAACTGAGCAGGAACCATTTCAATCGCCTTCACCGGGCAGACGCTGGCACAGCTTCCACAGCCGGTACAATCAAAAGTGGATACCTGGATGGCAAACTTCATGCCCTGAACCTTCGGTCCCTTTGCGTCCGCCATCTCAAATCCTGCCGGAGCGCCTTTAGCCTCGTCATCATTAAGCAGATAAGGTCTTATTACCGCATGCGGGCATACAAATGAACACTGGTTGCACTGGATACACCTGGCGGCGTCCCATTTCGGTATTGTTACTGCGATACCACGTTTTTCGTAGGCGGTAAGGCCCATGTCTATATGTCCGTCCTCATAACCTGCAAAAGCGCTGACAGGAAGGTCATCACCCTTCTGCCGGTTAACCGGGATCAGGATATTCTTTACGACATCCGGAATGCTGTCCTTCGTACAGCCGCTGCATCCTGACGGGCAGGCTTTTCCTCTGCCTGCAGCGATGGCAAGGTTTATATCCATTGGCTGCCCCTCATCCGGCGCGCCGGCCCAGTCTTCAGGGATCTCCACCTTCAAGGCCCCTTTCGCTCCGGCGTCAATAGCGGCGAGATTCATTTCCACCACCTGGTCTCCTTTGGCAAAATAGGTGTCCCTTGCAGCCTTTTTCATAAAGCCCAGCGCTTCCTCTATTGGAATAACAGGCATCAGTTGGAAGAAAGCGGACTGCAATATGGTGTTGGTGTGAGAGCCCAGGCCCAGCTTCCGGGCAATGGCCGTGGCATCAATAAGATAAAGATTGATGCCTTTTTCGGCGATGTCGCGTCTGGCCTTGGCCGGAAGCATCTGCGAAAGCTCATCCGCGCTCCATTTTGTGTTTAAAAGCAATGTACCGCCCGGCTTTATCTCCCCGGTGATATCATACTGCAGCATGAAGCTTTGCTTATGGCAGGCCACAAAATCCGCGCTTTTGACATAATAAGAACCCCTGATCGCACGATCGCTGAAGCGAAGGTGAGATTTTGTGATGCCAAAGGACTTTTTGGCGTCATATTCAAAATACGCCTGCCCGAACTTTTCTGTATGATCGCTGATGATCTTTACGGTGTTATGGTTGGCACCTACCGTACCATCTCCGCCAAGCCCCCAGAACTTGCACTCTACCATGGATTTATCCTGGCGCTCCCAGGGTTTTGTTTCCAGGGACAGATGCGTAACATCATCTGTAATGCCAATTGTAAAATGATTCAGAGGGTTTTCCTGTGCCAGGTTGTCAAATACTGCCACGATCTGTCCCGGGTCAGTATCCTTTGAGGACAGTCCGTATCTGCCTCCGATCACCCGGATATTCTTTCCTCCGCACAGAATAGCAGTGCAGACATCCTCAAACAGCGGTTCTCCGATAGAACCCATATCCTTGCAGCGGTCCAGAACCGCAATGCGTTTTACACTCTCCGGCAGTGCTTTCAGGAAATATTCTGCCGAAAAAGGCCTGTAAAGATGAACCTGAAGCAAGCCCACTTTTCTGCCCTGGGACTGAAGGTATTCCACAGCCTCCATGGCGGCTCCTGTAACAGAGCCCATGAGGATCACAACATCTTCCGCCTCAGGATCTCCGTAATAATTAAACAGATGATAATCTCTGCCTGTCTTTTCGTTAATCATGCAAAGATATTTCTCGACAATATCCGGCAGTTCATCGTAGAAGCGGTTGTTGGACTCGCGTACCTGAAAATATACGTCCGGGTTGATAACCGTGTTGCGCAGTGTAGGATGCTCCGGATTCAGCGCGTCATCCTTAAAACGCTTTAATGCATCCTGATCTATCATGTCCAGGTACATCTGCTCCGGGAACACCTCTACTTTGCTGATCTCGTGAGAAGTTCTGAAACCGTCAAAAAAGTGCATAAACGGAATTCTGCTCTCGATTGCCGCCAGATGCGCCACCGGAGCCAGGTCGCTTACTTCCTGCACACTGGAACTGCAAAACTGTGCAAAGCCGGTCTGTCTGCAGGCCATCACATCCGAATGGTCTCCAAAGATGCTCATTCCATGTGTTCCCACAGTCCGGGCTGCGACATGGAGCACCGCAGGCTGCCGCTCACCGGCGATCCGGTAAAGTACAGGGATCATCAGCATAAGTCCCTGAGAGGATGTGAAGGATGTAGAAAGAGCTCCTGTCTGGATCGATCCATGCACAGCGCCTATGGCTCCCGCCTCGGACTGCATCTCTATAAGCCGCACAGTCTGTCCGAACATATTCTTCCTGCCCCGGGCAGACCAGGAGTCCGTACGACTCGCCATTGGTGAGGATGGCGTGATGGGGTAGATTGCCGCTATCTCCGTAAAAGGATAGGCACGGTTAGCCGCCGCCTCATTTCCGTCCATTGTTGCAAATGTTGATTTCATTTTTACCATATTATTTCTTATCTCCGCTTAATCCCAGTTTTTCAATAGCTTCCTCACGCATCTTATATTTCAATATCTTTCCGGCTGCATTCATAGGGAATGCGTCAACAAATCCGATATATCTGGGAACCTTGTGCCTTGCCAGTGATGCTGCGATAAAGTTATGCATCTCTTCTTCGGTACAGGTTTCGCCTTCCTTCAGGATAATGCAGGCCATGGCCTCCTCGCCGTATTTTTCATCCGGAACTCCGATGACCTGAACATCCTGCACCTTAGGATTGGTGTAGATGAACTCTTCGATCTCCTTCGGGTAAAGATTCTCGCCGCCCCGGATGATCATGTCCTTCAATCGTCCGGTGATACGGAAGGTTCCGTCCTCATTCATGCAGGCCAGATCACCGGAGTGAAGCCAGCCCTCATCATCTATCGTTTCACGGGTGGCATCCGGCATCTTGTAATAACCCTTCATCTGGTTGTAACCTTTGGCGCAGAACTCGCCGTTTATGCCCGGAGGAAGTGTTTTTCCGGTTTCCGGATCTATTACCTTGCACTGCACATGCGGGAATGCATAACCCACTGTTTCCGTACGGACATCAAGAGAATCTGTCCATGCAGACATCGTATTGCCGGGAGCTGTCTCGGTCTGACCGTATACACTCACAATACCTGTCATGTTCATTTCGTCCGGGCGGGCAGCCCTTCTCATAAGCTCCGGCGGACATCCGCTTCCCGCCATGATGCCTGTTCTCATATAAGAAAAATCAGTCTTGCGGTAATCCGGATGGTTAAACATGGCGATGAACATGGTCGGCACGCCATTAAAAGCTGTGATCCGCTCCTGATTGATGCAGGCCAGAGATGATTTTGCCGAAAAATAAGGCATTGGGCAGATGGTAGATCCATGGGTCATGGATGATGTCATCGAAAGCGTCATCCCGAAACAGTGGAACATGGGAACATGGATCATGAAGCGGTCCGCTGTGGAAAGCCCCATCCGGTCTCCTATACACTTGCCGTTATTCACTACGTTGTAGTGAGTCAGCATAACTCCTTTCGGAAAGCCCGTGGTTCCGGAAGTATACTGCATGTTGCAGACATCATTGGGCTTTACCCTGGCTGCCAGACGGTAAACTTCCTCTGCCGGAACCAGTTCTGCTCTCTCAAGGGATTCTTCAAATGTCAGGCATCCCGGCATTTTAAATCCCACCGTGATCACATTTCTCAGAAACGGAAGTTTTCTGCAGTGCAGAGGTTCGCCGGGTTTATTCCCTGCTATCTCTGGGCAGAGAGTATTGATGATCTCCCTGTAATTTGAATCCAGCTGACTCTCTACCATCACGAGGGTATGGGTGTCGGACTGTCTTAAAAGATACTCTGCCTCATGGATCTTGTATGCAGTATTCACCGTCACCAGTACCGCACCGAGTTTAACCGTCGCCCAGAAAGTGATATACCAGGCCGGCACATTTGTAGCCCAGATAGCCACCTTACTTCCGGCGGTAACACCCATGGAGACCAGTGTTCTGGCGAAATTGTCAACATCATCCCGGAACTCGGAATAAGTCCTGGTGTAATCTAAAGTCGTATATTTAAATGCATACTGATCAGGAAATTCCTCCACTACCCGGTCCAGAACCTGTGAGAAAGTCATATTTAACAGTTCGTCTTTCTTCCAGATATACTGTCCGGTACCGTCGTGATTGGGATAAAGAGCTTTCTTCTGTGTCCTGGTATCGTCAAAATGACGCATGTAGTTGATAAAATAGGGCATGATGATACTCAGATCATCGAAATCCGAAAGCCACTGACTTTTCCACTCCATGGAGATCATGCCGTCATAATTGATGGAAGAAAGCGCCCGCATCATATCGTCTATAGGAAGAGTCCCCTCACCGATCAGATTATAACTTTTGTCATCATTGGAATCTCTTAAATGCACATGTTTTACATAAGCTCCAAGATTCTTTATGGTTGTATCCGCACTCTCACCAAAATCCCTGTAGGGATGATGCATATCCCAGGAAGCTCCCAGCTCATCCGAGGCATAACTGTCCATCAGGTCGCGCAGGCGCTTTGTATCTGCGTAGATCCCGGTTGTTTCCATAAGGACCACCACGCCGCGCTGCGCTGCCTCAGGAAGCAGGATATCAAGCCTTTCCCGTATCCGCTCCTCATGATCCGTAAGAGCTATACAGACCACATAGGGCACCTTCAGGTTTTTCGCGATTTCCATCTGGTCAATGAGGATCTGTGTGAAATCTTCGGTTACACTGATATCGCAGGCCGTGTCTATACAGGGGATCTCGATATGCTTTTCCTTCAAATCCCTGACAGTCGCAGCCGCATTGTATTTATGGAAGAGCCCTCCGCGTCCGGTGAGTTCCGGATGTTTGTAAAGATTATAAAATTCTACGCCGTCGTACTCGGCATCGACGGCAGCATTTATAAATTCATTCGGATCCACATCTTCCCATCCACGGGTCAAAAATGAAAATCTCATGCCTCAGCCTCCTCATATACAATCTTGTTGAGTGCATTAACATAAGCTCTTATGCTCGAACCTATGATATCCGTGGAAATGCCCCTGCCTGGATAGATCTTTCCATTGGAGATAAGCCTGACCACAGTCTCGCCCACAGCCTCCTGGCCCTCTGTCACGGATCTTACCTGAAAGTCATCCAGCTCGTAGTGACAGCCTACAATTTTTTCTATGGCAAGAAAAGCCGCATCTACAGGACCATCCCCTATCACTACGCTCTCCATTTCTTCACCGTCCTTTATCATGGTAATATGGGCGGTGGAGCCGATGGTATTCCCATGATTGATCACATATTTCTCAAGCGTATAGGAAGCCGGCACCTGCATGGCGGCGGAAGCGACTATGGCATCCAGCTCTCTGCTGCTGATGGAATCCTTTTTCGCTGCAATCCGTTCAAAGGCCTCCCAGACAAGCTGTCCGTCCTCATCGCTTAGATCATAACCCAGCTTCTTAACGGCTGCAAGCACCGCCTGCATATCGTCCGAGGATGAAAGCAGCATGGTATCCTCCTCGTCATTTACGCCATTTTCAAACGGTGTTGTCTTGCTCTTCTCCGTATTACAGAGCCAGTTGATCTGCTTGATCACCCTGCCCAGTTCCACTGTGCGCACAAGGCAGCTTATCCCCAGCGCTCCCCCTTTTACAGAAAGGATCCTTGCCATATCAGCAAATGATGCAATGTCGCCGGTACACGCGGTAGTTTTGATCTCCCTTGCGCCCTTGTTTACAGCAACTACAGCGCAGGCGTTTGCCACAGATAGACCGTTTGAGCAGGAAACTCCCAGCGTCACATCCTTAAGTGACGGAATATTTGCATACAGTTTATCCAGAAAAGAATGGAATTCCACCGGAAGCATGGTACCCGCAGTATCGCACACGGTGACTGTGGAAGCACCGGCGTCTATGGCCGCACTTATCACATCATAAAGAAAATCCTCGTCCGCTCTGGTGGCGTCGTCCGCAATAAATTCCACATCTGCAGTGTACCTGCGGCAGTTTTTTATTGTATCCGTGATAAGCGCTTTCATATCGGGAGCTTTTTTATGATACAGATACTCCATCTGCACAGTACTCACCGGAGCCGGAACCTGGAGCCTGGGATATTTCGCGCCTTTTAAGGCGTTCCAGACATTATCCACGGACTCTTCTTTGAAATCCACCGGAACCGCCACAATGCTGTCCTTTGTATTTCCCGCGACCGACTTGATCAGAAGGGAATCCACCTTCACATTTTCCATCGGCTCCAGCTCAATAACAGATGTGCCAAGCCTGTCAAGGAGCCTGGCCAGTTCCAGTTTATTCTTAAAAGAAAGCTTTCCCATTCCTGTTTTTTTGTGCATCGTCATCGAAGCATCGCTTATCTTTACAATATTCATCACAGATCTCCTTTAATAAAAAATCCCCGAAACCTTACCTGAAGTAAGGTTTCAGGGACGAATAAACAAATGCAGTATCTATCCGCGGTACCACCCTGCTTTCCGCTGCAAAGAGCGGACACTCATGTAGGACTCCATCAAGTCCCCGGTCTGTAACGGGACCTCCCGTGTTTCACTACTGACAAAGCTTTTCAGCTTTTGCGTTTGCAAAACCGACTCCGGAGCCAGCTGCCTGACCTTTCCGTTCTCTGACTCGCAGCAACCGTCAGCTCTCTTTGCACATCCGTGAAAGGCATCTCTCCATCATTGTCTTTGTTCGTGTTTTAAGTTGTCAAACTTCAACCAGTATAATTCGAGGCAAAAAACATGTCAAGAAATAGTTACAATAAATTTATGTCAGATCTTCACTCTCCAGCCGTACTTATCTTCCAGTTTTCCCAGCTGGATGCCTGTCACAGTCTCATACAGCTTGTGGCTGATCTCTCCTGTTTTGCCGTCACCGATTGTCATGACATCATCCTTGTACCTGAGTTTTCCCACAGGAGAAATAACAGCTGCTGTGCCTGTGCCAAAGACTTCTTCCAGTTTTCCGTTCTGCTGGGCTTCAAGCAGTTCGTCAACACTGATCTTACGCTCTTCTACCTCAAATCCCCAGTCCTTGCAGATCCTGATCACAGAGTCTCTGGTAATACCCGGCAGGATACTTCCGTTAAGCATAGGAGTAACGATCTTTCCATCGATCTTGAAGAAAATATTCATAGATCCAACTTCTTCTATGTATTTGCGTTCTACTCCATCCAGCCACAGAACCTGCGCATATCCATCATTGTGAGCCTTTTCCTGACCAATGAGGCTGGCTGCATAATTTCCGCCGGTCTTTGCAAATCCCATTCCGCCTCTTACTGCCCTGACATAATCATCTTCGATCCAGATCCCGACAGGATCCAGACCGCTCTCATAATATGCTCCGCTGGGTGAAAGGATTATCATGAAAAGATAAGTTTTTGAAACAGCAACACCCAGGAAAGCATCCGTTGCGATGATAAAAGGTCTGATATAAAGCGATGTTCCGGGCTCCGTCGGGATCCAGTCTGCATCCACGGAAACCAGAGTGGTCACAGCCTGAACAAAATCTTCTTCCGGAATCTGCGGAATGCACAGTCTCTTGTTGGAAAGATTTGTTCTTCTGGCATTCATGTCCGGTCTGAAACAGTAGTTATTTCCGTCTACTCCCTTGTATGCCTTGAGTCCCTCAAACATTTCCTGGGCATAATGGAAAACCATGGTGGCAGGAGACAGGGAAAGATTGTGAAATGGCTCTATTCTGGGGTCAAACCATCCTTTTCCCTCTTCATAATTCATTATGAACATATGATCTGTAAAGACTTTTCCAAAGCCAAGCTTTCCTGATGGCTTCTCTTTGGGATGTTCCGTTTTTGTGATCCTGATATCCAGCATTTTTATCTCCTCCTGATCTTAAATCTTCTGTGTTTCAATATATTCGTGCGCATCAGGCAAGTACAGCACCCTTATCCGCTGATGTCACCAGTTTTGCATATCTGGCTGCGTATCCTGTCTTGATCCTTGGTTCCGGCTCTGTCCATTTTGCTCTTCTGGCTGCAAGTTCCTCATCGGAAACCTTCATTTCCAGCTTGCAGTTCGGGATATCGATGGAAATGATATCGCCTTCCTGCACCAGGGCGATATTGCCGCCGGATGCCGCCTCAGGGCTCACATGTCCGATCGCTGCGCCTCTCGTTGCACCGGAGAATCGGCCGTCGGTGATCAGGGCAACACTGGAACCAAGTCCCATACCCACGATCGCGGAAGTCGGATTGAGCATTTCCCGCATGCCCGGGCCGCCTTTCGGGCCTTCGTAACGGATGATGACCACATCACCCGGATTGATCTTCTTGTTGTAGATCGCTGTGATAGCGTCTTCCTCAGAATCAAAGACTCTTGCCGGTCCTTCATGCACCATCATCTCAGCTGCTACTGCAGACTGCTTGACAACGCTGCCGTCCGGAGCAAGATTGCCCTTCAGGACTGCAATACCGCCGCTCTGTGAGAACGGATTGTCGATCGTACGGATAACTTCCGGATTGAGGTTCTGAACACTGGCCAGATTCTCGCCCATGGTCTTGCCGGTCACGGTCATGACATTCAGGTCAAGCAGGTTCTTTTTGGTGAGTTCCTTCATGACGGCATAGACACCGCCTGCCAGATCCAGATCTTCCATAAAGGTATCGCCGGCCGGTGCCAGATGGCACAGATTCGGCGTCCGGCTGCTGATCTCATTGGACTTATCCAGGCTGATGGTAAGCCCTGTTTCATGAGCGATGGCCGGAAGATGCAGCATCGTATTGGTAGAGCATCCCAAAGCCATGTCTACGGTCTCAGCATTATCAAATGCTTCCGGAGTCATGATGTCCCTCGGCTTGATGTCCTTTTCCACCAGCTTCATGATCTGCATACCGGCTTCCTTGGCCAGTCTGAGCCTTGCAGAATACGGAGCAGGGATCGTGCCGTTGCCCGGAAGAGCCATACCGATGGCTTCGCACAGACAGTTCATGGAATTAGCTGTATACATACCGGAGCAGGATCCGCAGGACGGACATGCATTCTTGGTATACTCATCAACGCCTGCTTCATCCAAAGTGCCGGCATGGTAAGCGCCGACTGCCTCGAACATATGGCTTAAGCAGGTACGTCTTCCGTCTTTCAGATGGCCGGCAAGCATCGGACCTCCACTGCAGAAGATCGTCGGAATATTGAGCCTTGCCGCTGCCATAAGAAGTCCGGGAACATTCTTATCGCAGTTCGGGATCATTACCAGTCCGTCAAACTGATGCGCGATCACCATGGCTTCTGTGGAATCCGCGATCAGGTCCCTGGTGACCAGAGAATACTTCATACCAATGTGTCCCATGGCAATACCGTCACAGACAGCGATCGCCGGGAACATGATGGGAGTTCCTCCCGCCAGCCGGACACCTGCTTTTACCGCTTCCGCGATCTTATCCAGATGCATATGTCCGGGAACGATCTCATTGTGGGAACTGACGACACCGATCAATGGGCGGCTGATCTCCTCATCGGTCAGACCCAGCGCGTACATCAGGCTCTTGTTCGGTGTTCTCTCCACACCTTTCTTCGCATTATCTGATATCATTTAATTTATCCTTTCTTAGTTGGAAGCGGAGTCAAGATCCGCGTCATTCTTCCACAACATCTTTTCTCTCAGTTCTTTGCCGACGATCTCCATCGGATGTTTCGCCAGCTGCTCTCTCTTGGAGTTGAAGAAAGTACGGCCGTTCTTGTTTTCGGCGATCCACTTGCCGGCGAAAGTTCCGTCCTGAATGTCACTCAGTACCGCTCTCATATTGGCTTTGGTCTGCTCATAGGGAAGTACGCGCGGGCCGGAAACATATTCGCCGTACTCTGCTGTGTCGGAAATGGAATAGTTCATGGCTGCCACACCGCCTTTGTTGATCAGGTCGACGATCAGCTTCATCTCGTGAATGCACTCAAAATATGCATTTTCCGGTGCATATCCTGCTTCTACCAGTGTTTCGAAGCCGCATTTCATCAGATCCACGACACCGCCGCACAGGACAGTCTGCTCACCAAAGAGGTCGGTCTCGGTCTCTTCGTGCATCGTTGTTTCCAGAATACCGGCTCTTGCGCCGCCGATGCCGGCGATATAAGCCAGGGCGATATCCATGCAGCTGCCGGATGCATCCTGCTCAACAGCTACCAGGCAGGGAACGCCCTTGCCGGCTACGAACTGGGATCTTACCGTATGGCCCGGTCCCTTCGGAGCTGCCATGAAAACATCAACGTCTGCCGGGGGAACGATCTGTTTGTAACGGATATTAAAACCATGGGCAAATGCGATTGCCTTGCCGGCTGTCAGGTACGGAGCGATATCCTTCTTGTACATATCAGCCTGCTTTTCATCATTGATCAGGATCATGATAATATCAGCTGCCTTGGTAGCTTCTGCGACGGGCATAACCTCAAATCCGTCCTTGACTGCGACCGGCCATGACTTTCCGCCCTCTCTCAGTCCGACGATCACATCACATCCGGAATCTCTCAGGTTCAGGGCATGTGCATGTCCCTGGGAACCGTAACCGACGATGGCAATCTTTTTGCCGTTCAGTCTGTTCAGATCACAATCCTTTTCATAATACATTTTTGCCATAGTTGAATTCTCCTTTCTCTTTCGTGTCATTGTAGATGGTATCGAGGCCTCTTTCCAATGCCACGTATCCTGTTCTGACTAATTCTATGATTTCAAATTCTGATAATACATTTTCTATGCCGTTTATCTTATTCTCATTGCCGATCAGTGCGATCGTAAGGGCTCCGACGGAAACATCCACGATCTGGCCCCTGAAAATATTGGTGATCTGTATGATCTCATTACGGATCTCGTTGGTCGGTGCTTTTACCTTGATCATCACCAGCTCACGGCGGAAGGATTTCTCCGGCTTCAGGATATTGACCGAATGCACCGGATAGAGCTTTCTGAGCTGATTGGCAAGAAGGATGATATGGTCATCATCTGCCAGTACTTCAATGGTGATACGGGATACCTCTGCTCTGTGGGTCTTTCCCACCGCCAGGGATTCGATATTGTATCCTTTCCGTGAAAACAGTCTGGAGACCTGGGATAAAACACCGGATTCATTGTCTACAAGTACAGCAAGCGTGTACATTTTCTGATCTGTCATTTCCCCGCCTCCTTAACTGATAATGAAATCTGTGATATGGCTTCCGCCGCCGACCATGGGGCGTACCATCTCATCGGTGTCGATGATGCAATCCACTACATAACCCTTCTTCCATTCCCTGGCTTCCTTGATGGCTTCCCGAAGCTCTTCCACGCTGCTGACCCTCCGGCCCTTCAGTCCATAAGCCTGCGCAAGCTTCACGAAATCCGGTCCCCGGTCCAGGGTCGTCTGGGAATAATGCTTATGATAGATCAGGTTCTGCCACTGCCGGACCATTCCCAGGGTCTGGTTGTTGAATACAAAGGTGATGATCGGAAGTCCGTAATGCTCTTCTGTCGCCAGTTCATTGCAGTTCATACGGAAGCTTCCGTCGCCGGTAACATGAATGACGGTTTTGTCGGGATTGCCGACCTGCGCTCCGATGGCGGCACCGAGGCCGAAGCCCATGGTTCCGAATCCGCCGGAAGTCAGAAGCTGTCCCTCATACTCAAAATGGAAATGCTGAATCGCCCACATCTGATGCTGGCCAACATCGGTCGCTACGATGGTATCATCCGGCACCATTTGAGAAATGGTAGAGAGGATCTGCTTCGGAGTCATCTTGTCACCGCCCTCGTCGTATTCCGCCTCTCTCGGATAAGAAAAGACATACTCTTTCCATGCTTTATGATCACACTGCTCCATGCGGTCGATCAGGATCTCCATGACCTGCCTGGCGTCACCGACAATGTGATGGTCGGTCTTGACATTCTTGTTGATCTCCGCACGGTCGATATCGATCTGCACGATCTGTGCCTGCTTTGCGAAGGATGCCGGATTGAGGGCAACCCGGTCAGAGAAACGGCAGCCGATGGCGATCAGAAGGTCGCATCCGTCACAGGCCATATTGGAAGCCTGGGATCCGTGCATACCGATCATTCCGGTTGTCAGAGGATTCCTGCCGTTCATACCGCCGGCGCCCATCACAGTCAGGGCTACCGGGGAGTCCAGTTTTTCTGCAAATGCGGTCAGCTGCTCCTGGGAGCGGCTTCTTACCACACCGCCGCCGCAGATGATCAGCGGCTTTTCCGAATTACGGATCATCTCGAGCAGGATATTGATATCATTATCATCGACCCTGGGCGGTTCGAAACGGAACATGGACTTTTTCACCAGCTGGGCGATCCTGCCGGATGTATAGTGTTCCTTTCTCGGCAAGGGGACATAGTCTGCTTTCTCTGCTGTGGCATTTTTGAGAAAATCGATCAGCACCGGGCCAGGACGTCCGGACCTCGCGATAGCAAAGGCTTCCCTGACCACATCCGCAATCTGCTCCGCATGCTTTACGAGATAATTGTTTTTTGTGATCGGCATGGCGATACCGGTAATATCCACCTCCTGGAATGAATCCTTTCCGATCAGATTTTCTCCTACGTTGCAGGTAATGAAAACCACCGGAGACGAATCCATATATGCGGTGGCAATACCCGTGATCATGTTGGTCGCGCCGGGACCTGACGTTGCAAAGCAGACGCCTACTTTGCCGGTACTCCTGGCATATCCGTCCGCTGCATGGGCTGCTCCCTGTTCATGAGAAGTCAGGATATGTCTGAAAACATCCTGATAATCATACAGGGCGTCATAAACATTCAGGATCGTTCCGCCGGGATATCCAAAGATCGTATCCACTTCCTGTTCCCGCAGACATTCCAGTAAAATCTGTGCTCCTGTCAGCTGCATTTTATTTCCTCCTAGAACATTGTAAGCTGATGGTTCATTTTCAGCTTATTAATTAAGAATAATCCTGTAAGATCCTGTAAATCTAAAAAAACATCCTACGGCTAAAAAGGATTCACCGTAGGATCTTCTAATTGACATTGCTTACAAATTATTCAATCAGGTTTCACTTTTTAGCACTAGCCGGAATCTGCTGACACAGGACCAGGATAGCGCTTACCAGTAACAGTACAATAAGTGAAGAACCGTAAAACATAACACACCTCTGTGATATAATTGTTTATTGTTATAACACTTTAGCGCGGCAGTGTCAATGAAATGCTGCAGGTTCATCATTTTTTACGAATACCTTGCCAACATCTGCTGAATCTTCAGCATCTTGCACTTCTATCAGATCCCGATCACCAGGATAACCGCTACAAACAGCCAGACCGCAATACCGGATATCAGTCCGGTCCAGGAAAACGTATAGATCGTGTCCGGTTTCCGAAAGCTCAGAGCGGACATGATGATCCCTGCGGTTGCGAGGATCATGGCAAAAAACGGAAGCCACCCGACCAGCATTCCGCCCTGGCCCTTCTGTGCAGTTGCCGCAACCAGGGCCAGCACGATGAAAACAATTGCGGGAATTGTCAGGATCGTGGCTATGACCCCTGCTACGGAGTGGTGTTTGTCAGAGAATTTGTATTTACGCCGGCGCCTTTTATCGGCACGCCGTCTTTTTTTCGCAGTACTGGGATCCTCCAGGAGGATCTCATGCTCTGTTTTCGCCAGTTCGATTTTGCTGTTTTCAAATTCCATTTGTTACCCTGCGATGATCTCTTCCACTGCCTGCTTGTCATTATGCGGGATCTTATACCCGTTCATAATGATGTAGTTCTCGTGTCCTTTTCCCAGGATCAGGAGAGTATCTCCGGCCGAAAGCATCCCGATCCCTTTCCGGATGGCTTCCTTACGGTCCAGACAGACTTCATAGTTATCCCTGGTATTGCCGGCCAGCATATCCTCGATGATCTTTTCCTCCGGCTCGGTATGAACATCATCATCCGTGATCACGGCGAAGGTGCAGTTTCCCAGAACCAGCTGTGTCATCACCGGCCGTTTTTCCCGTTCCCGGTCACCGGTACAGCCGAACACCACATACATGTTTCCTTCGGTAAATTCCCGTGCGGTGTCCATAATATTCTGCACCGCATCCGGTGTATGAGCATAATCGATCACGATGGTGCTGCCGTTATAGGAGATCAGATCGCATCTTCCCTCCGGAGCCGTAAGGCCCGTCATTGCCCGGTCAATGCTGTCCGGACTGTATCCGAGGATCCACAGCACACCGATCACAGCCATGGTATTGTAAACGTTATACCTGCCGATCAGGCCTGTATGGATCGTCCGTTTCTTTCCATCCGGTTCCCATGTCAGATCGGTCCCTTCCCGGAACCTAAACTGCGATGCCCGGAAATCTCCGGAGTGGATCCCGTAGGTATAATTGATATTCTGATCCAGAAGAAAACGGCTGCTGTACGGATCGTCCGAATTGACCAACGCCGCCCCGCCCGGTTTGATGTGGCGGAACAGTTCCTGCTTCGCCTTAGCATACCGGTCCATGGTAAGATGATAATCCAGATGATCCTCTGTCAGATTGGTAAACACCCCGATGTCAAATGAAAGGGTATGGAGCCTTCCCATGGCAAGCCCCTGACTGGAAGCTTCCAGGGCAACGGTATCATATCCTTTTTCATGAGCTTCCAGCAGAAGTTCATAAAGGTCGCAGATATCCACAGAGGTGTTCGGAAGATCACGCACCTTTTCATCCAGATAGAATCCGATCGTTCCGATATAACCGCATTTTCTTCCCAACCGTCCAAGCGCTTTTGCAACCAGACTGCAGGTCGTCGTCTTGCCGTTCGTTCCCGTAACGGCGATCAATGTCATGTTATCAATGATGCCGCAGTATTCCTGTACCAGCAGCTCTTCCAGATATGCCCTGGGGTCATCCGTAAAGATGAACTCCACTGCCGTATCCTTGTATACCGCTGCTTTTTCCCGGTTGCTACAGATGATCCTGTCAGCGCCTGCCGCAATGGCCTTGTCAATGTACTGGTCTCCGTTGCTCGATATTCCCGGAAGCGCCACAAAAACATCGCCCTTCCGGACTTTTCTGGAATCTGTCCGGATCATTATTTCAGCACTCCTATCCTGTTCGGCGGCCAATAACAGAACAATGCTTTGCCCAACACAGACGACCTTGGAACGAAGGTATTGTGCCAGTACCTGGAATCATGGGAATTGTTCCGGTTGTCTCCCATAACGAAATAGCTTTCTTCCGGAACAATATAGGGACCAAAGTCCTTGTTCCGCGGGGTTTCATTCAGATACGGTTCATCCAGTACTTCCCCGTTGACATAGGTAACACCGCCGATAATCTCAACGGTATCGCCGGGTGTTCCGATCACCCGTTTTACAAAGTTTTCAGACGGATCGTCAGGGTATTTGAAAACAATGATATCGCCCTGCTGAGGATCACTGAACCAGTAAGATGCACGCAGCCCCATCATCCGGGAATTGGTCATGATCGTAGACTCCATGGAACCTGAAGGTACCACGGAATTGATGATGATCACAAAATTGATAAACAATGCTGCTGCCAGCGCAACTGCAATGATAACAACCCATTCTATAACGGGATTCATTTTTTTCTTACCTTCTTCTTTATTCTGCTTTTCCCCGTTTTCTAATTCTTCCATTTACTGATATCTCCTGCTTTTTAAAAATGTTTAGGCTCCGGTCAGTTTTTCAGATAATCCTGGATCATCCTTCCGCGTACCGGATTTTTGAGTTTTTTAAGGGCTTTCGCTTCGATCTGACGGATCCTCTCTCTGGTCACATTGAACACCTGTCCTACTTCTTCCAGAGTCCTGGGCCTTCCGTCTTCCAGGCCGAACCGCAGGATGATAACCTGTCTTTCCCGTTCTTTCAGGTCCTGGAGCAGGATCTCGATCTGTTCCTTGAGCATGATATTTTCCACACTCTGCTCCGGAGACAGAGAGATCTCATCCTTGACAGTATCCGCTACCACGCCTTCTCCGTCCTCGCCTTTCGGAGCTTCGAGGCTGGTCGGCTCCTTGGAGATCTGCATGATCTCCAGAACCTTGCTTTCAGAAATTCCCATCTCCTCGGCAACCTCTCTGGCACTCGGCTCATAACCCAGCTTCAGGGTAAGATTTCTCTGGATCTTGGTCATCCGGTTGATCGTCTCCACCATATGGACAGGAACCCGGATGGTCCTGGCCTGATCTGCCAGAGCCCTTGTCACGGACTGCCGGATCCACCAGGTCGCATAAGTGGACAGTTTGAACCCTCTTTCGTAATCAAACTTCTCCACACCTTTCATCAGGCCCAGATTTCCTTCCTGGATCAGATCCAGGAAACTGAGTCCCCTGTTCGTATATTTTTTCGCTATATTGACCACCAGCCTCAGGTTGGACTCGATCAGCTTGTTTTTCGCTTCTTCGTCGCCGTCTGCCTTTGCCATGGCAAGTCTCTGCTCTTCTTCAGGAGTCAGCAGAGGAACGGTTCCGATCTCTTTCAGGTACATACGTACCGGGTCGTCTGTCTCGATCCCGTCCAACAGGATGATGGGGTCGATATCAAGATCTTCTTCCTCTTCCTCTTTGTTGACTTCAACGCCCAACTCCTCGAAGTATTTGTATACTTCTTCGGTTTCCTTGATATTGAGAGGTTTTTCGGCAAACATCTCTTCAATCTCAATGATACTGATTGTCTTTTGTGAGGACTTAAGGTCAGCTACATAATCGTCAATGATTTTTTTGGTTGTCTTTTTCAATCCAGTGCCTCGTTTTCTTCTGGTCCGGGCAGATTCCCGGCTCTTGGTCAATAAAGCTTCTATATCGAACGTTCTTCAGTCCATGGCAGATATGATCGTAACGGCTTTTTTGCAGACTTCAATCTCTGCGATTCGATGTTTTCCTCCGTTCTCACCATCTCTTACCCATTGAATGGGAACCTCCGACCGAAAGATCACGTGATCGGTCTTAAAGCGGACGACCACGTCATCCAGTATCTGGCGGTCTTCCTTGTTGTGGATCAGCATCATATCGATCTCCCTGGTAAAATCCCGGATGCTGCGCGGCTTGCGAAGGAGCGCCACTTCAAAGAGACCATCCTGCAGATCCACATACTTTCCTGTGATTCCTTCGAATCCTCCCACGGACAGGGAATTGGTCACCAATCCCAGGAAGAACTCTCCTTCGATCACATTATTGTCAAATTCCACCGACATCTGACAGGATTCCATTTTCAGCAGCTGCCGGATCCCTTCTACCAAATAGGCGCCATGTCCCAGGATCCGCTTCATCTCCTGAGAGGTAAAGCACGAAACTGCCGACAATGAGCCGAGAGATGCCACATAGGTGAAATACTCATCGTTAAATCTTCCCACATCCGTCTGGAAAGGAATTCCTTCCAGACAGACTCTGGCGGCATCCAGGATATCCTTCGGAAGTCCGAATCCGCTCCTGGTGTCATTGGTAGAACCGATGGGAATGAAACCGATGGGGGGCCTCTCCTTCCGGTGCATCATGCCGGATACTACTTCACTCAGCGTTCCGTCGCCTCCTGCACAGACCACCAGATCATAGTTTCCCGCATCACACTGTACCTTGTTCATGGCATCCAGGGGACACTTTGTTTCATAGATCTCTACTCTGCTGCCGCCAGATGACAGGATCTTTCCAATGTCATCCACATGGCCTTTGATGCGTCCTTTGCCCGAATTAGGGTTATATATAAATAATACGTTATCCATTCAGTTCTCTGGTATAATGCTTCAGCCATTCGCGGACTTCCTGCGAAACCAGCGGAGCGATCACTTCGTATGTTTTTTTATGATAATCGTTCAGCATGTTCAGATCCTCTGCTGTCATATAGCCGGTGTCAATGGCATCCAGATCAATGGGGATATATGTCAGGTTTTCAAACTGCAGGAAAGTGCCGTCTTCCGTCTCCATATATTCTGTGACCAGCAGTTCGTTTTCGGTCCGCACGCCGTACTTTCCTTCCCTGTATACGCCCGGCTCGTCCGTCACCACCATGCCCGGCTGAAGAACAGCTGTGGGATGCTCATAATTGATCTTCCACCGGATATTGTGAGGGCCTTCATGAACATTCAGTACATGGCCCACGCCATGCCCTGTGCCGCATTTATAGTCCCAGCCGACCTTCCACATTGGTTCCCTGGCCATGATATCCAGATTCTCCCCGGAACAGCCTTTCAGGAATTTGGCATTCATCAGCCTCAGCATGGACACCGCCGTCAGGGTAAAAGCCTTCTTTTCCTCCTGGCTCAAGGGTCCCAGGGCAAATGTCCTGGTGATATCCGTCGTTCCGTTCACATACTGACACCCGGAATCCACCAGCAAAAATCCTTCCGGTAAAATGGCCTTGCAATCCCCCCTTTTCGGGGCATAATGCATCTGGGCAGCGTTTTCCTTATAAGCGGAGATCGTTCCGAAGGACAATTCGATATAGCCCTCCTGGGCCATCCGCATCTCCTGCAGGTGATCTGCCACGGACACTTCATCCATGGGGATGCTGCCGACATTATGCTTTAACCAGTACATAAAATTGACAACGACAGCGCTGTCCTTTACCAAGGCCTCTTTCAGGCACCGGATCTCCGTTTCGTTCTTCACGGCTTTCATAAGCGTGGAAGGATTGGAAACGGAAAGGATACGGGATCCTTTTTCCTTATAATAGCGCCAGGTATCATAGCTGATCCTGGAGACGTCCATCAAAACAAGGTCATATCCTTCCATGGAAAGACAGGTCCTTGAGTATGCTCCTGTCACCAGCCCGACGGTCTCTTTCAGTTCTTTCTCCGTTTCCGCCGGAAGCGGAGCCCCGGTAAAGAGCATGACCTGATCCCGGCTGATGGCCGCATAGGCAAACTGCACCGGATTATCCTCCACGTCGTTGGCCCGGAGATTGAAGATCCATGCGATGTCATCCAGGGAATTCAGGATATACAGATACTCTTCCCCGTCCTTTGTATATTCCTGCAGGCGTTTTCGTATCCTTCCGATCTTGTCGGAAGCGCTCTCCCCGGTAGATGTAAGCGGCAGCTCAAAGATCTTCGAAAATTGCTGCACCGGACGATCCTTCCAGACCATGCCGGCCAGATCCCGGTCGCATACGATCCTGCATTTGAATTTGCATCCGAAATCGGCAGGCACCACACTGCCGTCAAATCCCAGCACCCTTCCTTCGGACTGCTCTTTCAGAAAATCCGAAAGTTCCGGAACGCCGGGCTGCGCGATCTTCATCAGGCCGATGCCGGATCCTTCGATCTGGTTGGCAGCCTGGATATAATACCGGCCGTCTGCGAACAGCCACGCTTTGTCCATGGTAATGACCAGGGAACCGGCCGATCCGGTGAACCCGCTGATATACTCAATGCAGCGGAAATGATCGGCAACATATTCACTGTTGTGGCAATCGCTCATAGGGATGTAATAAACATCAATTCCCGCTTTTTTCATCTCCTTCCGGAGAGCTTCAATCCTTTCCTTATAGATATTCATGGCATTTCCTTAAATAATGATTAGAATATATGTGATTTCCGTCAGTGAGGCATATCCGGCAAACAATCAGCGAATGCGTTTGCGGATATGCCTTCACTGATGGAAATCGTATTGATTGTAGTTATTATTTCAGGAAACCTGCTATGATCTCCTGCTCTGCTTCTTCCTCCGTAAGTCCCAGCGTCATCAGCTTGATCAGCTGTTCACCGGCAATCCTGCCGATAGCCGCTTCATGGATCAGTGCGGCATCCAGATCATTTGCTTTGATCTCGGGAGTGGCCGAGATCTTCGCATTATCCATGATGATCGCATCGCATTCCGTATGGGAG
Organism: Parasporobacterium sp.; assembly: GCA_017510065.1. Lineage (GTDB taxonomy): Bacteria > Bacillota > Clostridia > Lachnospirales > Lachnospiraceae > RGIG5612. The sequence goes on along the minus strand of JAFWOB010000145.1, from coordinate 44,906 downwards.
GAACATCTGGCGTTCCCGACAATAGCCGCTTTGAACGTCTGGGTGGAATCGTCCTTCGCAACTGCTCTGGAAATCAGATCGCAGGTGCTTCCGATCCCATTCATTTCCACATCAAAAATGGCATCTGCATGCTGGTCTTTATGAGTCATCAGCTTATCCCGGATCACCAGTTTCGCGTCTTCTCCGTTCAGGTATGCTTTCGTATCCCGTACAGTGTGATCGATTCCCATGATCTGGGTGGTTTCCATCTCTATATATCCCCCCTCGTCTACATAAACTACAGTCGTGGGGTTCATGATATTGGCGCCTGAAACATCCGGATCTTTTTCTCCGTAATGCTTTTCGATGTATTTGACTCTCGCGTTCTTTCCCACATGGAAAGTATGGATCCCGTCATGCCTGCTGCTCTGGTCGCCGCAGTTATGAATGCCGCAGCCGGCTACGATCACCACATCGGATCCTTCCCCGATATAAAAATCATTATAGACCATATCCGACAGACCGGATTCACTGATAATGACCGGGATATGTACGCTTTCATTGACCGTTCCCGGTTTGATAATGATATCGATCCCGGGGTTGTCCTGCTTGGTCACGATATCGATATTGGCTGTCGTGGCTCTTCCTCCCAGTTTCCCGTTTGCCCTGATGTTATAGGCTCCCTCCGGAACGCCGTGAATATCCGCAACGGTCTCCAGAAGGTCTCTTTGTACTTTATCCATTCTTATCTCCGATTAATATTACTGATAATACTTACAGGCGGCAGTTCCTTTCAGCAATTCCGGCAGGATCTCGTCTTTCTTTCCGAAATCCGCTACCTGTCCGTCTCTCATGACCAGGATCTCGTCCGCAATATCGAGGATCCGCTCCTGATGGGAAATGATGATGATGCTGCGTTTTCTGTCCTCCCGCATTTTCTCGAACACTTTGATCAGATTGGAGAAACTCCACAGATCGATCCCGGCTTCCGGCTCATCGAGCACGGAAAGTTCCGTATTGCGGGCGATCAGCTGGGCGATCTCAATCCTCTTCAGTTCTCCTCCGGACAGACTGCCGTCTACTTCTCTTTCAATATAATCCTTTGCGCACAATCCGACTTCCGACAGGTAAGCACAGGCGGCTCCAATGGAGAGTTCCCTGCCCGCCGCAAGCCTGATCAGGTCTTTGACTTTGATCCCCTTGAACCGCACCGGTGTCTGGAAAGCAAAACTGATTCCCAACTTTGCTCTGTCTGTAACAGACATATGGGTGATATCCGTTCCGTTATACAGGATTTGTCCTTCTGATGGTTCATAGATCCCTACGATCAGCTTGGCCAGTGTACTTTTTCCGCCTCCGTTCGGTCCGGTGATGGCTATGAATTTCTGGTCTTCGATCGTAAGGCTGATATCTTTGATGATCTCCTTGTCCTGATCCTTTTCATCAGAAACCTGGAAAGTGACATTTTTCAGCTCTAACATGTATTACCCTACTCTCTGTTTCTTGTTTTTATAACATTTGCCGCATTTTTACGAACACAAAAAAGCCCATATGCAAAATGCGCCGAATAATATATACCACAAATCATTTTTTTATGGTACCCCTATTTTTTCTTTCCAGTATACGCACTGCTTGCCTTTCCGAGTCAAATGCTATATAATTTTTTGCAAAATTCTTTGCAGATTCAAAGGAGAACGATTGTGAAAAGAACGGAACTCAAAGCATTATTCAGCAACTTTCCGGTAGACGGCAGCCAGATCACTGTCGCAGGCTGGGTAAAAACATCCAGAGAATCCAAAAATGTCGGTTTTCTGGAAATAAACGACGGAAGCTGCTTCGGCAACCTCCAGATCATTCTTGATGCGGGTGCATTTGACAACTTCAAGGAACTGGCCAATCTTCCTGTCGGCAGTTCTGTGATCGTGGACGGCAAAGTGGTCCTGACTCCCGGTGCCAAGCAGCCCCTGGAAGTCCATGCGCAGGCCGTGCGGATTGAAGGCGGATGCGACCCCGATTATCCGCTGCAGAAAAAGCGTCATACACTGGAATTTCTGAGAACGATCCCCCATCTGCGGGCACGTTCCAATACGTTCAACGCCGTGTTCCGCGTCAGAAGCGAAGCCGCCTATGCCCTGCACAGCTTCTTCCATGAGAACGGGTTTGTCTATGTCCATACTCCGCTGATCACCGGCAGTGACTGCGAAGGTGCCGGCGAAATGTTCCGGGTCACCACTCTTGACCCTGCCGCTCCGCCGATGACAGAAGACGGCAAAGTGGATTTCTCCCAGGATTTCTTCGGCCAGGAGACCAATCTGACGGTATCCGGACAGCTGGAAGCAGAAGGATTCGCCCTGGCATTCGGAAAAGTCTATACCTTCGGTCCTACTTTCCGTGCTGAGAATTCCAACACCCAGCGTCACGCTGCCGAGTTCTGGATGGTAGAGCCTGAGATGGCTTTTGCAGACCTGACGGACGATATGAACACAGCGGAAGCCATGATCAAATATGTAGTCCGTCACCTGCTGGAGAACTGCCGGGCAGAACTTACATTTTTCAATAACTTCTATGACAAGACCCTGTTAGAGCGCTTGACCAACCTGGCGGATTCCGATTTCGGCAGAGTCAGCTATACAGAAGCTGTCGAGATCCTGAAAGCGCATAATGACGCATTTGAATACAAGGTGGATTGGGGAACCGATCTGCAGACAGAACACGAGAGATATCTGACCGAACAGATCTACCATAAGCCGGTCTTTGTGTATGATTATCCGAAGGAGATCAAATCTTTCTATATGCGCCAGAATGACGACGGAAAGACCGTTGCCGCAGCAGATATGCTGGTACCGGGTGTGGGAGAACTGATCGGAGGCAGCCAGCGTGAAGAACGTTACGACCTGCTGGTGAAACGGATCGAAGAGCTGGGACTCGACAAAGAGCAGTATTCCTGGTACCTGGATCTTCGCCGCTTCGGAAGCACCACCCACTCCGGATTCGGTCTGGGATTTGAACGGCTGATCATGTATGTCACCGGCATCAGCAATATCCGTGACGTGGAACTGTATCCGAGATGTGCCGGCAAGCTGGTATAATATTTTTCTTCCATATAGATCAAAACCACCGGTTCTCCCGGTGGTTTTTTATGACGTGAGTTTGAGTTTGGGCACGCTGCATGAGTTTTGTTTATTGATGCCTTTTGACAGCCATTTTCTAAAAAAAGGTTGAAATAATGCCCTCTGTTTTAGAAAAAAATTCGTTTTCTAAAATATTAGTCTTCTGACAGCAGTATTTTTAGAAAAATACATAAAATCAGTTTTGTGCAGGGGCATTTTCTAAAAAATCCGCCTTAAAACAGCACTTTTTTTAGAAAACATGTTTTTTTCTAATACAACGCCCTTTTCAGGGGGCGATTATTAGAAAACAAAGAAAACGCCGGAGAAAAACAGACGCGACATGAGACGCATGACCCCCCGCTTCCGGCATCAGCTGCCGATCTGCTCTTCCAGGATCCGGACTGCATAGCCTGTAGCACGCGCTACAGCTCCCGGCTCAAAGGGTACGGACAGACCTGCCAGGTGCAGCGTCTCCAGATAACCTTTGCTGCCTCCCACATCCGTAAGCGCCAGATAGTCTTTCCAGGCGGATGCCGGATCCTGCGCATATTTCTTTTTGAATTCCATGGCTCCCATGGTCGTCAGAGTATAGCTGATATAATAGAAGGGATACAGGAAAATATGCAGCTTATGATACCAGTATCCTCCCCGCTCCATGAATTCATCATCTTCATAGGTTCTCCAGGGCATATATTTGCGTTCCAGCTTATGCCATTCCATCGTACGTTCCTTTGGAGTCAGCTCCGGATGGGCATAGCAGATATGCTGGAATTCATCCACCGCAACGCCGAAGGGAACAAACGTCAGAGCTTCCTGCAGATGGGCAAACCGGAATTTATCCGCATCCTTTCCGAAGAACCGCTCCGCATAAGGATAAGTAAATTGTTCCATGGACATGGAATGGATCTCTGCGATGTCAGTGGAAGAAAAGAAATAGTTCTGCAGAGGCTGGATCCGGGATGCGCGGTAGGCGGCAAAAGCATGTCCCAGTTCATGGGTCAGTACCTGCATGTCAAAGATGGTCTGGTTGAAGCAGGAAAAAACATAAGGCGCTTTCAGAGAAGGAAGCATGGTACAGTACCCGGTGGAGGCTTTGCCCGGTTTATTTTTCAGATCCATCATCTCGTGATCGATCATAAAATCAATAAATTCAGCCGTTTCCGGGCTCAATTCATGATACATCTGCCGGGCTGTGCCGATCATAAAATCATCATCCCCTGCCGGGACCGCATTTCCTTCCGGATAGATCATCTTCTCATCGAAAGCGCAGACCCTGTTGATCCCCAGACGCTTTGCCTGCGCCTGATACAGTTTTTCACAGACAGGCACCAGTTCCGTTCTCACCTGTTCCCGGAAGGAAGCCACTTCCTCCTGTCCGTAATCCGTGCGGCTCTGCTGCATATATCCCACCGGGATGAAATTCTCATATCCCAGGTTCCGCCCCATTTCATTGCGGATCCGGATCAGTTCGCTCCAGATCTCTTCCAGACGTTCCTCATGAGAATGATAAAAGTCGGAATAGGCTTTGAAAGCCCTGCGACGCACATCCCGGTCCGTATGTTCGAAGAATTTCTGCAGTCCGTAGAGGTTTCGTTTTTCCCCCATGAATTCCACCTGACAGGAGGCCATAATCTTCTGGTATTCATCGGTCAATTTTGCTTCCGCCTGCATCAGGGGAATATTTTCGGGACAGAAACATTTTTTCTGCAGCTCGACCTCCGCAAAGAACTGTTTCCCCAGTTTTTCTTCAATCTCGCTCCGGAAGGGGCTTTCCGCGATAGCATCGGCCAATGCCAGGGAATCCGGAAGAATAGTGGGCATGGTCTGCCCGATCCATTCATTTTCTTTTTCATAAAACGCATCCCGGGTATCCAGCGTATGACGGATATTTACCATCGACAGCAGTGTGCTGAGCTGCTGGTCACGCTGTTCGTGTTCCATAATTAGAGAAAGCACTTCCTCCCCGCTTTGCGCGGCGCGGATCTTTTCGGCTGTTTCCCGAAGATCCTTTACCACCTGTTCACTGTCGGGTCTTTCATACTTAAGTTCGCTGAATTTCCAGTTCTGTTTCATGACAATCCTCCTGATTTTTCCGAAATACCTTCCCAGGGATGCCGGAGACTTTTCTACAGGTATTTCACATATCCTTTTCCATACCTGCAGAATACTTCCGCCATCATACCGTTGAGCATTACAAACTGGGGCCCTTTATGCCCGATATCCGCCCCTGTAACGATCGGAATATGAAGATCCCCCAGGCGCTCGTACAAAACTTCCTCATAGGTGGGAAGCAAAGTTCCGTCCCATCCTTCTGTCTGATAAAAGAGAGGCCGCCCGAAAATGATCCCGGAAGCATGTTCAAACCATCCCATTTCTTTCATTTTCCAAAGGCCTTCCATCATCTGCTCCATGTTCAGCGCAAAGCTTTCCAGATACCACAAGATCCCATCCTCCCGGTACCGGCCGATGAATTCCAAGGTGCCGTCATATTTCGTCCCGGCAAGATTTAAAAGCACATCCATGCAGCCTCCGAGAAGCCTTCCTTTCATGTATGCCTGCCGGCCTGTTACAGACCACCATTTTACCGGAAGGTCATTTCTATATCCTTCCAGCCCTGTCTCCCGATCGGCAAATCCATCCTGATAATAGCGGAAACTGTTCTGTTTTGTGCAGGTTCCTTCCAGCACTTCCAGCCCTCTTGTGACACACAGCTGCCAGGGATCCATGCCGAAATCCCCAAAATTGGCACCATAGGAGGTAGCAATATCTCCTTTGGTCGTCAGATAATAAAGCAGGGATGTATTGTCGGAATAGCCCTGTATCCACTTAGGATTTTTAACGCAAAGATCCAGATCCACAAAGGGCAGCATCTCTGCGAGGAAATCTCCGCCGGCAGCCGAATAAACAGCGCTGATCTTCGGATCTTTGATCAGGCTGTGCAGTTCTTCTGCTTTCTGTTGTCCGGTCCCGCTTCGTCCGAACCGGTCTGCTTCGGCAAACACATTGGGGGTAAACGTCACGTCATATCCCCTCTCCTTCAACTCCTCGGCAGCATGTTGGAACCGGTACTGATCCGGTTCTTTATCAATGGGATGGCTCGGTGCCGTGACACCGATACCGCACCCTGGTTTCAGATATTCCGGTACGATCATAAATAAATGTCCTTTCCTGTTCTATTACAGCAGGATCTCTTTTCCCAGTTCCAGGGAATAGATGATCCTTTCTCTCACCTGATATCCGGTGCTTCGCTCCAACGCGTCCGCATAGGCGGCCAGCTGGGGGGAATAGGTTTCCCGGTAGTATTCTTCCGAATGGATACGGTCTGTCTTGTAATCCACCAGGATGATCCCCGGGACGCCGTCCTGATCTTCTTCTATGAAATACGCGTCAATGATACCCTGGATCAGGATCAGCTCCTCATCCGGGATCCGGGAGTCCGAAGAAGGGATCGGCATATCTTCTTCCCCTTCTTTTGCGGCATTGAGATCCTCGAGATTTCCCATGACGAATTGCCGTTCCCGGAAGAGCTTTCCGGAAAGAAATGCCTGTTTCATCCGTTTGCCGATGGGAGAATCCAGAAACTGACGGATCCTGCCCGGATCAACGGAATCCGCATAAGCCTTACTTAGTTTTCCGCTTTCTTTCAGTTCCCTCAGCTGTTCTTCCGTATCTTTTCCATAATCGTAAAGTTCCAGGAACCTGTGATAGGCATTTCCCCGTTCTGCTCCGGTCAGTGCTTCCAGGTCTTCCTCTGTCAGGACAGGTTTCCTCTCATTTTGATTACGAATCTTTTTTTCTTCCTCGCGGTATAGTGCGTCATGTTCCCGGTTCTCCAGCTGGGACGCTGTTTTTTTCCCGACAGCCGAGGCCGCTCCCTGATAGGGATAGACAAATGCCAGCTGCTGCATGATTGTTGAAAAACCGGTCTCATCAAGAGCGAGCTCTTTTATGATCTGCTTCTTTTCCAGATATTCTGCAACTTCAGAAACCCGTTCCGCTTCCAGATCCAGACTTTCCAGGCATTCCAGTTTATAAAGGTCTGTCGTTTCCCTGTCTTTGTACAGCGCCATACCCAAAAGGCCCAAATGACTGCGAATCTTCCTGACCTGATAAGCATCCGGGGGTTGGCAGCCGGATGGAATCTTTCCCTGTGCGTCCCATTTTTTGATCCTGGAAATCAGATTTCTGTCTGTTCCTGTTATAATGAGTTTTTCTTTGGCTCTTGTCATGGCCACATAAAGAAGCCGCATTTCTTCCGCATACAGCTCCATTCTCTGTTTCTGACGGATGGTCTGCATCAGGATGGTTTTCCGGATCAGGCGGGTATCCGTGTCCCGGTATTCAATCCCAAGTCCCAGTTCCCGATCTGCGATCACATTAAACCTGAGATCCTGTTCATTGTATTCGATCCCGCAGCATGCCAGAAATACGACCGGAAATTCCAGTCCCTTGGAACGGTGCATCGTCATCATACGGACCGCTTCTTCTCCGGAAGGACCTCCCGCAGAACCAAAGTCCACCTCGATCTCCTGCAGTTCCTTCAGATATCGCAGAAACTGAAAAAGGCCTGTACAGCTTCCCTTCGCAAATGTCTGTGCTTTTTCCTTCAGAAGCTCTGCATTCGCTCTTCGTCCATCCCCCTCCGGCATAGCGGCAAGGATCGTATCCAGACCTGAATCTTCAAGGATAAAGGAAAGGAATTCCTGCAGTCCCATGCAGACAGATTTTTCCCGCCACTCCTCAAGTTTTTCCAGAAACCATTGAAACTTCGGATCCTTGCTGCAGAATGCGCTGAAACATTCAAACAGGCTGCTTCCTTTTTCACCGGCAAGACGGATCTGTGCCAGGTCTTCCGTAGTTGCCCCGCATAAAGGACTGAACAGCACTGCTGCAAAAGGAATGTCCTGGAACGGATTGTCAATTATCTTGAGAAGATCCAGGATCAGTCTGATCTCAAAACTGTCAAAAAACCCTGACCGGGATGTCTTGATGACCGGGATGCCTCTCTTCCGGAGGATTTCCTCCAGCTGTGGATTATCGGATCTCTGGGTCAGGATCGCAATATCGCTGAAGCGGTATTTCCCGCCTGCCACCAGTTCCTCGATCCGTACTGCGATCCTGTATCCTTCCAGATATTTTGCCTGATCAGAACTTCCGGCTATCATGCAGATTTCCGGAAGGAACAAGGGATCTTGCTGTTCCTGTACGCCAAACAGTCCTCCGTAGGAAAGACTGTGTCCGTTTTGATAGTCGATTCCTCCCGTTTCTTCCGTCATAATTCTGGAAAACACCAGGTTCGTAACATCCAGTACCTCCCTGCGGCTCCGGAAATTCGTATCCAGAATGATCAGCCTTCCCGGATCAAAAGGTCTGTCTTCTCCCGCTTTTACATAACTGCGAAGTTTTTCGTTAAACAGATCCGGACAGGCCATTCGGAACCGGTAGATGCTCTGCTTGATGTCTCCCACCATAAATACATCCGGGAATCCGAACCGTTCTCTGGAAAGTGCCATCACCAGATACTCCTGCAGATAATTGGTATCCTGGTATTCATCCACAATGATCTCATCCAGAGAGCATGCCATGGCATCTGCTGTTTCCGTAAACAAAGGATCGTAGTTCTCATCCCGCAGGATCTTTCCTTCTTCATCGTACCGGATCAGAACCTGCAGGGCATAATGAGCAATGTCTGAAAAATCCGCGATCTTCTTTTCCTTTTTCACCGCATCCAGTTCTGCGCTGAAACGGAGCGTCAGAGAGGAGATGGCCTTTGCGGCTTTGCTGCAGTCTGCCATCTGGCCAAATACCTGTTCCAGACTGTCGTACAGGAAGGAATCCTTCAGCTCCTCCAGTTCTTTTTTGATCAGGTCTTTCAGTTCTTTCGCAGCATCTTTCAGGAATGGATCCACATCCATGTCTTTTTTCCGGATTGCGGGCAGGGAGGGAAACTCTTCCAGAAATTTCTCCAGGGCTTCGGCTCTGTAATCGAAAGGTTTATCTGCAAGATGCGCAAGAAAAACCAGGATCTTCCGAAAAGCATTCGCATACGGCTCCGGCCCGTAATTCATTTCCGAGATCGCAAGACCTTTTTCCGCCATGCTCCGGAGATTATCAAGGATGTCCTCCACAAAGAGAACATACTCTTCCATCCATTTTTTCATCCCATCCGGATATTCATACCGGATCTCTCCTGAATACAGGGTTTTGGCTTCCTCATAAGGATAGGACAGTGCCTTCAGCCAGGGTTCCGGTTCCGGATGGCTGCGGGCAAATGAGAAGAGCTTCAGAATGATGTCTTCCAGCTTATTGTCACTTTTATCCATATAATACCGGGCAAGCTCCAGGAACTCCTCCGACCCTTCCTGATACATTTCCTCCAGAACATTCTGAAGTACATCTGCCTGAAGAATACGGATCTGTGCCTCATCCGCAAGCCGGTATCCAGGATCCAGATCGATTTCCTCGATATGATCGCGGACAATTTCCGCGCAAAGAGAATCGATCGTGCAGATTCTGGCATTCTGTACCTTCATCAACTGCTGTCGCAGAAAACGGTTGTCCGGCTGTTCCTTCAGTTTTTCCCGGATCGCATCAAAGATCTTGCTCTTCATCTGGGCGGCTGCCGCCCTGGTGAAAGTCATAACCAGGAGCCTGTCGATATCAGAGGGATTTTCCGGATCCGTAATCTTACGGATCACCCGCTCCACCAGGACCGCCGTCTTTCCGGATCCCGCCGCGGCAGAAACCAGGATATTGCAGCCTTCTGCATGGATCGCTTCTTCCTGGGCATCGGTCCATTTTCTATCTGCCATAGATTTCCCTCTCCATCTCTTTCTTATCCAGTTCTTCCGGAAGCTTCTGGTAATCGTTTCCCCATTTTCCGGGTTCGAATTTGCAGATGTCTCGGAATCTGCAGTAAATGCACGCATTTTTCTGCGGGTTTTCATAAGCCGGGCAGACACTGGTTTCCCCTTCTCTGACCCGGCGTCCTGCGTCCAGGATCTTCTGTTCCACAAAAGACATCAGATGCTCGAACTCGCCGTCGTTGGCTACTTTGGAAGAAGCATGAAGACCGGAACCTGTGAATTTAAATTCTGCGATACGGCTCTCCCCGGATGGATCCGGATCTGTATCGACCGCATGCAGGGCTTCCGGCGCGCAGTTCGTCAGCCCGCTCATCCGGAATTTCTTTGCAGCTTCCTCCTCATCTCCCACATACTTGTCCTGGATCAGATAATAGTATACGCCGCCTGCCTTTACCTGCCGGTCCGGATGCAGCTGTTTTACCTTCTTCACCGCTTCTTTCAGATAGGCTGTCAGCTGCATCTGCTGTCCGGTATAGATATCATGGATGCTGAACTTCTTACTGCCCGATTTATAATCGATCACTTTTACATACAGGTCATCTCCGTCATAGATATCTACCCGGTCGATCTTTCCCCGGAATTTTGTATGGTCATCGGTATCTTCCGAGAACGCCATCTCAAAATACTCCGGTTCATAAAGTCCCTGGTTTACCTGCATCCGAAGGACATCCGCAGTCTTTCTGGTCACCTCGGCGATCCTCCCCAGAAGATAGGTATTCCTGGAGGAATCCGTAAGAACCTCATTTTCCAGATTCTGGGCAGCTTCCTGCACAGCTTCCGCTGCCAGTTCATCACTTTGTTCATCCGTTACATTTCGAAAAGTGACCCCATGCTCTGCCAGTTTTTTGGAATACCGCTCCAGACTTTCGTGATACAGTGTCCCGATATCTGCTGCCTGCACTTTGAATTCCGGGCGTTCTTCCAGCCTGAGTCCGTAATCCAGGAAATGACGGAACGGACATTCATAGAAACTTTCATATCGGCTCACGCTCCCCTTCAGAACCTCTCCATACAGGTCCGCAGCGGTCTGTTCATCCAGCGGAAGCGCCTGATTGTTGTAAAATGCCCCGGACAGGATCTGCTGCAGGATCCTTCTGTCCTGACGGTAGAAATATCTGAGGACCGCTTTCTGTTCTTCCGTAAAGGCTGATGGTTCCTGAGCTGATCGCGCAAGTTCCAATGAAGCCTTTGCTGTCCAGAGAGTATCCGGTGCGTTTTGGATCTCCTGCAGTTCCATCCCGGGCAGGATTTCATCGATCCCTTTGATCACATATGACGGAACCAGTTCTTCTCCGTCCTGTTCTCCCGCATAAGTCAGGCAGACCCGCTCCTGTGGCCTGGTGAGCGCAAGATACAGGTAAAAATGCTGTATGAACAGGTGCTCCAGCACCGTAGGTGCCAATTCGAACTTTTCCTGCCGGAGAAATTCCCGTTCCTGTCTGGTGAGAAGACCCGCATGAGCCGCCGGTGCAGGAAGCTTCCCTTCATTTGCGCCTGCCAGGAACAATACCTTCACATCACCGATCCTGGTACGGGTCAGATCTCCCACGGTAACGGCGTCCAGAGACGGCGGGATGATGCCCACCCGGATCTCTCCCAACGCTCCTTCCAGCAGCTGGGCATATTCCCGGGCACTGATCTTTTCTTTCCCCATCAGATCGGCAATCTGGTCCAGTAATGATGTGACCAGGGAAAAGATCTGTTCATACTCCTTTCCTTTTGACATCACTTCCTGCTCATAGAAGACTTCCGACATATGGCTCATTTTCTCTTCCGCTCTGTCGGAAAGGAGGAGCTGCTTTAACGCCAGCGAATATTCCCGCGCCGTTCGCTCCCCGCTGCAGGCTGTATAAAACACCGCCAGGGAATTTACTGCCTTTTTACGGATCTCGTTGATCCTCTCCAGATCCCAGTAGTACTGGTTGTTTTCTTCCTTTTCCGTATCCTTTTTCAAAAGACGGTTCCTGACAAAATCCTTTTTCCAGGCAGAAAAACCCCGGATGCCGAATTCCAGGCAATAGTTTTCCAAATGGCAGATCTCATCCAAATCCAGATCCGACAAACCGCTTTTCAGAAATGCAAATACACTGTCAAAGGAGAAATGCTCTGCAGCTGCCTGCATGGCAGCAACCAGGAACCTGGCCAGTTCATTATCACCAAGTTCTGTTTTATAATCGATGAAACAGGGAATCCCTGCCTGGGAAAAGATTTGCCGGAAAAGGGAATGGTACCGTTCCATGTCACTGCAGATAATCGTGAAATCCCGGAAGCGTTTTCTTCCCAACCGGACTTCCTTCAAAATCTCGCTGGCAATGAACAGGACTTCATCCCGGCAGTTTTCTCCCCGGTAATAAAACCCTTCCGGAATCGTTAATGGAATCTCAGCCGTCAGGATACTGTGGCTGATTCCTGCCTTTTCTGCCGTTTCCCGAAGCTTGCGGATCGTTGTATTGCTCAGGAAAAACTGATCGTCCTGTTCATGACTCCCGATCCGTTCTCCCGGGATGACGACTGAAGCGCAGACCCCTGCGCTGTATTTCAGAAGCTCCAGGATCAATCGGTACTGTACAGGTGTAAAACCGGTAAATCCATCCAGATAGATGTGGGAACCTTGGATCAGCGCCGACTGAGATACCAGTCTCGCAAATACCTCAAGCACTTCTTCCTGTGTGGTATACCGTTCCGAAACTGCGTCGTTGAACCTCCTGTAGATCAGCCGTATATCCTGCAGTTTCGAATACAAGGTCCCATTTCCTTCCTGCCTGGCAGCTTCCTGCATCAGAAACAGTTCATTGTCATCGATCCCATACTGTTTCAGTTCTGTGACAGAAGAATTCATTTCCTGCGCAAAACCGGGCATATGCACCTTTCTCCGGTACAGCACAAGGTCTTCCCTGCTTTCTTCCAGGATCTTCCGAAGGATCAGGACTTTTCCGGTGTCATTCAGGATATCGGACTCACTAAAGCCCAATTCTTCAAACACTTTATGCGCCAGCCGTTCAAAGCTGACAATGTCGATATTCATAACTGCATGTCGGGGATGGTTTTCCACCACCATCCGCTGCATCCGCAAAGTTGACTGCTCCGGAACAATGATCAGAAACGAATCGTCAGGTGCTTCCAGGGAAGAGCGGATCATTTCTTCACATAACAGAAGAGATAGCCCGGATACTTCCGGTCCTGTCAGTATATTCAGCATATGTACCGCCCTTCTTTCAGATAAAGCTGAAAGTCTTCAAAAGGAATACAAACAGTGTCAGTGTCAGGATCGATCCCAGCGTGGTGATGACCACCGCACTGGCTGTCAGCATTCCTTCATGCCCATATTGTCTGGCCATAATATATGCGGAGGGAGTCGTTGCACCTGCCAGCATGACAAAGATTGCTACCAGAGCCTCGTTTCTGAATCCCATCAAAATAGCGATGGTCATGAAGATCACCGGCGATATAAAGATCTTGAGCGCAGATGCCACTGCAGAATACTTCAGGACAGACCTGGCGCTCTTGAAATTGAATTCTCCGCCGATACAGATCAGAGCCAGGGGTGTTGCCATCCTGGCAAGATAATTCAGGGAACTGCTGATCACTTTCGGATACTGTACTCCGATCAGGGAGGATAATAGTCCCAGCACAACGCCGAGCAGGATGGGATTGGTGATAACAGAGATCAGCGTTTTCTTGATATTCCCCTTTTTTCCGGTCGGAGAAGTTGCCTGCAGGAGCAGAACGGCATAGATATTATACAAAGGAACTGCCCCCAGGATCATCATGCCGCTCATGGAGCTGCTTCCGTAAATATTCTGGATCAGGGCGATCCCAAGAACTGCCGTGCTGCTCCGGTAAGCTGCCTGCACAAATTCTCCCTGCAGTGCCCGGTCTTTGATCACGAGCCTGGCGACTCCCCAGACCCCCCAGAAAATAACCGACGTAGCGCCTGCGCAGAACAGCAGGAACTTCAGGTCAAATGCCTGTACAAAGTCTGCCTGAGACAGGTCCGTAAACAGAAGGACCGGAAGGGTCACTATGAAATTGAATTTACCGGCAGCTTTCAGAAATCCTTCTGTCAGGATATTAACCTTTCGCATGAAATAGCCGAAAGCGATCATGATAAACAGCGGCATCGTAGCATTGAGCGAAAAGACCAGATTATCCATAAAAATGCCTTACCTTTCTGGTGGTTCCAATCATAATATCTAAAAAAGCATCGTTTAATTTAATTTTTTTTAACAAAAATTTCACAGGTAATATGCTAGTATATTATCGATTATTTTGTCATAATATTCAAACAGATTTTTACAGTGGAGATTTATGGGCGCAACCGCATATGTTGACGGCAGTTACAATATCGCTACCGGAGTTTTTTCCTACGGGATCGTTTTTTTTACAGGCGCTGTGGATAAAGACGGAAACCGGCAGGAACTCCATTTCAGCAAGGCATTTGAACATGCCGAACTTGCCGAAATGAGAAATGTGGCAGGAGAGATCATGGGTTCTGCCCAGGCGATGAAGATCGCTGACAAACTGAATCTCACGGAACTGACGATCTTTCATGATTATGAAGGGATTGCCAAATGGTGTACCGGGGAATGGAAAGCCAAAAAAGCCTGGACCCAGAAATACAGGGATTTTTACCTGGAGATCTCACAGAGGATACAGATCACCTTTGTTAAGGTCAAAGGGCATTCTAACGATAAATACAACGATTTGGCCGATGAACTGGCCAGAAAGGCTGCTGGAAATTGAGCAATAAAGAAAACGAAACAAATGCAGACGACAAGGGATTAGATTCCATGCGAGATATAGAAAAAAAGCTGTTATCAAATAACCTGAAAGTGAGCAAGGCTGCAAGCATCAAAAACGCGAAGGAGTTCTCTTCCCGTTCTGAAAAGTCGGAAAAGACTGACGGGAACGCTCCGGAGACTGCTGACGCTCCTGCGGAGAAAAAAATAAGAACCAATAAAGTTCCCTCAGAGAAAAAGATCCGGACTAATAAAGTTCCTTCAGAGAAAAAGATCCGGACCAACAAAGTCTCCTCTCCGAAAGCAAAAGTAACTGTGGCAGATAAATCTTCCGTATCTGCCATATTGACACGCAAAGAACCGGAACCTGCTGTGAAGGAAGAGCCTGCAAAGGCACCGGAAACGACAGCAGCAGAACCGGAAAAGAAGACCCCCGGCATTGCTGAGCCGGCATTTATCACCAACAGTATCGTGCAGACACCAACATCAGAAAAAAAGACTCATAATTTAAAATGGGCGCTGATCCTTCCGGCTATCATTGTCCTTTTATGCCTGGCACTCTTTGTAGTTGCCTCCCAGGCAGGATGGATCCAGACATTCCTCACTCCGGAAACAAAGAGAATTGTTATGGAAACCACCACAGAGGAGACCACTCCCGAACCGGAGACCACTACACAGCCCCCCACAACGACGGTGGAAGAAACAACAGAAGAGACGACAACGGAGTTTGTTCCTTCTTACTATGTGATCTATGTAAACCTTGCCTATAACAGAGTCACGGTTTACGAACGCGGAGAGAAGCTGAATGACGGAGCCGACCCGGAGGATCCGCTGGATGACGAATACGACCTGATCCCCCATATCGCGTTCACCTGCTCCCCCGGCCTTGACGGTGCCACTCCTACGGGCGTCTATTATTTGCAGAACAGGGCAGCCTGGTGTGAGATGATCCATGATGTCTATACACAGTACGCGACACGTATCGTGGACGATGTCATGTTCCACTCTATTCCCTATCTGTCTGAGAACCCCGGTGATCTTGCCACATACGATTACAACATCCTCGGTCAGGATGCGTCTTCCGCCTGCATCAGGCTGAATTGCCGGGATGCTTACTGGATCTATAATTACTGTGCGCAGGATACGGAAGTGGATATTTTCTATGACTGGACATGGCCCGGTCCCATCGAACCGGAACCGATCTATCGTATTCCTGAGAACTGGGGAGAATTGAGCAGATGGGATCCTACCGATATCTATTCCGGCGGAAATCCCTGGATGAACTATGAGGCCGCTCTCATGACGACCGATGTAACCGTACCCATGTATTCCTCTGTTGACCGCCTGATCGCGGCATTTGCTCCGCATGACAATTACGGAAATGCTCTCGGCGCCTATTTCTATACAGACGGCAATTACAACCTGGATCTGCCCGGCACATACTATCCGGTCGGCTATATCACGGTTGCCAATCAATCCTTTGCTTTCCAACTCAGTATTACGGTCACGGAAGAGATTGCCGACGAATACTATAACGGCGGCGTGTATGATGACGGATACGACGATGAGGATTTCTATTCGGAAGATGACTACTCCGAGGACGATTACTACGGGGACGACTACTCCGAAGATGACTACTCCGAAGACGACTACTCTGAAGACGACTACTCCGAAGATGACTACTCCGAGGATGGCTACTACGAGAATGACTACTCGGAAGACACTTACTCAGAAGACACTTACTCAGAAGACACTTACTCGGAAGATACTTATGAAGACGGCGGATATTACGAGGAAGATGCCGATTACCAGTCATATGACGATTCCGGTGAAAACTGGGATGATACTGCGTGGTAGAAATACTGTTTCATAAAATGAAAGACGGCCAATGCGGCCGTCTTTTTTATGCGTACAGGATCAGGGCGATGATCCCCAGATGCACGGGATAGAACAGATAATAGAAAGCTTTCGGCAGCTGCCTGCCCTTCTCTCCGTTATAGAAATAGATCAGCGGAAATGCCAGGACCCCGAAGATCTGTATTTTATCTGTATTCAGAAGACTCATCAGCAGATTATGGCTGTGACTGTTGATCCACGCGATCGCGCCATGGGAGATCACGACATGCGCCATATACCCTACTGACATGACCAGAAATCCAAAAAGGAACAGTTTCGGATAATCATACCGGAAGAGATAAAACACCAGGATCAGCAATATTCCCATCATGCCGTACTCAAAATGGAATATCATGGATACTGCGCAGGATGCCGCTGCCGTCAGAATCCTGAGAAGGACCGATACCCATTTGTTTTCGATATGGTCCCGCAGCCAGTCAAACGCATAGATGGTAATCAACCCCAAAAACAGCAGGAAGAAGATATTCAGATCAGCAGGATTAAACAGTTTTCGGGCATTCACATAACTGTGAGGGATGATCGAAATGACTGCCAGAGCCAGAAGTCTGACCGCATATTTCCATCTGCTTCTTGTCCTGTACGCCCCTTCTGCGATCATAAAGGCATACAGCACAAAAGCGATCCTTCCGACTACCCTGCCGATCGTATACCAGTCATTTGTATAAAGATTCAGTATTCCATGGCTGACCAGATATTCTTTCAGAATAAAAGCCGTCACATGATCAATCGTCATGGTAAGGACGGCTATATTTTTCAGAACGGCCTCGGATAATCCTCTTTTTCCTGTTGTTTCCATCATCTTTCCCTGCTTATATAATATCTGTTTCCAATTAAACACCGCTTTTCGGATTATCTTACTGATTAATCGGGTTCTTTGCAAGCAGATTATATTTCTCCGAAACAGACAGTTACTTTTCCGTATCGTTCTGAAACCGGTCTTTACTTCTGTACGATTTATGAGATAATACCGTCAATTACAGGAAATAAATATATGAGGTATCCATTAATGACAACAGATATCAGCAAACTGAAATTCGATGAAAAAGGTCTGATACCCGCGATTGTCCAGGATGCGGACACAGGACAGGTCCTGACCCTGGCTTACATGAATGAAGAGAGCCTGAAGATCTCCATGGAAAAGGGACTGACATGCTTCTTCAGCCGTTCCCGGCAGGAACTCTGGCTGAAAGGCGAGACCAGCGGCAATTACCAGCATATCGTTTCGATCACAGCAGACTGTGACAAAGATGCTTTGGTGGTAATGGTCCATCCCGACGGTCCGGCCTGTCATCTGGGAACCGTATCCTGCTTCAGCAATCCGGTATGGTTAAAACAATAAGGAGGTAAAAACATGGTATTATCAATCGGAACAATCATCCTGATCGTTTTGGCAGTGCTCGTACTGATCCTGATATTTACCAATATTCAGATCGTACCCCAGGCACACGAATATATCCTCGAGGTCCTGGGAAAATACAAAGCAACCTGGAAGGCCGGAATCCACGTAAAAGTGCCGTTCCTCTCCAGGATCGCCAACAGAGTGACGGTAAAGGAACAGGTACTGGACACACCGCCGCAGCCGGTTATCACCAAGGATAACGTCACGATGCAGATCGACGCCATCGTATACTATCATATCTATGATTCAAAACTGTATACCTACGGCGCGGCAGATCCTGTATTCGCCCTGGCAAACCTTTCCGCCACAACCCTTCGTAATATCATCGGCGGTATGACACTGGACGAAGCACTGACCTCCAGAGATGTGATCAACGCAAGACTGACAGAACTTCTGGATGTGGCAACGGATCCCTGGGGCATCAAAGTCACCAGAGTGGAGCTTAAGAATATCCTTCCTCCGGATGAGATCCGGCATGCAATGGAAAAAGAAATGAAAGCCGAACGTGACCGCCGGCAGACAATCCTGGAAGCAGAAGGTCATAAACAGGCCGTGATCACCAGGGCAGAAGGTGACAAACAGGCACTGGTCCTTGCCGCAGAAGGTGAAAGAGACGCCCGCATCGCCCGTGCACAGGGTGAAGCTCAGGCCGTGAAACTCGCCAAAGAAGCAGAAGCCGCCGGAATCACCGCACTGAAAAATGCCGGTGCAGACGAAGCAGTACTGGAACTGAAACGGTTTGAGACACTTCAGAAACTGTCGGAAGGCCGGGCATCCAAGATCATTATTCCGACCGACGTGACCCAGTCTGTAAAAAGAAACGTCATCTTTTCGGAAACCGCAGGTCTCGGAGATGTGACCGCGGAAGAAGACGCACCCCTGGGTGCAGAAGCAGGAGATCCCTGCTGTGAAGGAAAAACGATCCACAGACCGGGAGATGCTGACAAGGTTTAACGGATAAACCACTGCTCCAGGAACTGACGCTGGAGTCGGACCTGTTCCTCATGGGACAGGTCCTTTTTCATTTCCCCACGAAGGGCCGTCAGGGCATCATGAAATTCCCGTACCGACTCCTCATAGGCACGGATATTCGGATAATCCAGCCATTTGGAAATCCGGATCTTAACGCCGTCCGGCTGACTGCATTCCCCGGTCTGAAGAAAATAGGAGAAGCTCCCATCATCCTGCCAGATCCTTGCAAGGGGAAACATCCTGCAGATTCCGGGACGGAACGAATGAATCGCGCATCTTCCGTCTTCCTTAAGGAAAACACATTCTTCCTTCTCTCCTTCCTTTACGGAAAGACAGGGAAGGATGACGCCGTCTACGACACGCAGCGTGATCAGGGAACTGCTTAACAGCCCTTCAAAAGAGTAATTCAGGCCTTCTTTCAGCATCCGGATGTCCCAGGCATCCAGTGTAATGGATTCTGCCCGGTCTTTGCAGCACTCGCTGCAGCCCTCGCAATGACGGCAGCCAAGTTTAGCCATATCGGAAGATGTCATCAGTTTATCCGGTGATATCAGATCCGCATCGATTTCCCCGATCATATCGCGTTCATTCCTTTATATTCTATCCTCTCCGGATCGTTCAGATCCGGGTCGGAATCTGATTGGCTGCCATCTCTTTTTTCAGATCTTCAATCCTCACTTCACCGAAATGAAAGATCGAAGCCGCCAGTCCTGCGTCCACTTTGGGGAGAGTCTTGAAGAGAGTGATGAAATCCTGTATGCAGCCGGCTCCCCCGGAAGCGATCACCGGTACCCGGACGGCATTGCAGACTGCCTCAAGCATTTCCAGATCAAATCCCTTTTTCACTCCGTCTGTATCGATGGAATTGACAACGATTTCCCCTGCGCCTTCCCCGACGCAGCGCCTGATCCATTCGATGGCTTCCATACCGGTGTTTTCTCTGCCCCCTTTGGCAAAAACGCGCAGCACTCCGTCCACCCGTTTTATATCCACAGACAGGACCACGCATTGATCCCCGTACAGTCGGGCGGCTTCCTTCACCAGGGAAGGATTCCTGATGGCTCCGGAATTCACGCTGACTTTGTCGGCTCCGCAGTTCAGGACCCGTTCAAAATCTTCCGTCGTATTGATACCGCCTCCCACAGTCAGCGGTATAAATACCTGACTTGCTGCCTCGCACAGAATATCCGTAAAAATAGCCCTGCCTTCCGCAGAGGCCGTGATATCATAAAAGACCAGTTCGTCCGCTCCGGCTTTACTGTAGAACCGGGCAAGCTCTACCGGGGAATCCACATCCTGAAGCCCCAGAAAGTTTTTTCCTTTTACGACTCTTCCGTCCCTGACATCCAGACAGGGGATGATCCTTTTTGTAATCATAATCTCTCCGATGATCTATTTCACTGCAGCTGCCGCTTCTCTCAGGTCGATCGCTCCCGTATAGTATGCTTTCCCGATGATCGCACCGTACAGTCCCAAAGAAGCCAGATACCGGACATCTTCCAGGGAAGAAACTCCGCCGGATGCCGTGATCTTCAAGTCATATTTTGCGGACAATTCCCGGTACAGTTCCCGGTTTGTCCCCTGCATGGCTCCGTCTTTGGAAATATCCGTGCAGATCAGGGTACTTACTCCGAGTTCCTTCATGGCCGAACAAAAAGAAAACGCATCCAGGGAAGACTGCTCTTTCCATCCCTTGATCGCTACTTTTCCGTCCCGGATATCCATGCCCACAGCAATGCGGTCGCCATATTTTTCCACGGCGGCCTGTACAAGGCTGCGATCCTCTACCGCTGCCGTTCCCAGGATCACCCGGTCGAGCCCGGCCTGAAGATAACGCTCGATGACTTCCATCGTCCGGATCCCGCCTCCGATCTCACAGAAGGCACCGGAATGTTCCTTGATCCTGCAGACAGTCTCAAAGTTGGGCGTATTCGCGTCCCTGGCGCCTTCCAGATCCACGATATGGATATGGGAGGCTCCGCAGGAGACAAACTCCTTACCGATCTCCCACGGCCTTTCACTGTAGATTGTCATCTGCGCATAGTCACCTTTATACAGCCTGACGGCTTTTCCCTCATACAGATCGATCGCCGGAAACAGGAACATATCTTTCCTCCTTATATTTCACAGAATGCCTTCAGGATCTTCAGTCCCACATCTCCGCTTTTTTCCGGATGAAACTGACAGCCGAACACATTATCTTGTTCTACGGAAGCAGTCAGATCTGCTCCGTACTCGGACACTGCGGTGACTGCATCGTCGCAATCTGCCGCATAATAGGAATGCACAAAATACACATGCTCGCCCTCCCTGACATAGCGATACAGCTTTGAGGGCTTCCGAAACAGCAAGGCATTCCAGCCGATATGAGGGATCTTATAACCATCCGGTATCACGTCCGCAATGGGGCGAACTGCTCCCCGGATCAGTCCCAGTCCTTCATGTTCTCCGTATTCGTAACTTTTGTCCAGCAGAAGCTGCATGCCAAGACAGATGCCAAGAAGAGGCTTTCCCTTTCCTGCCTGTTCTTTCACCACATCTGCAAGACCACTCTTCCTGAGTTTCGCTGCCGCGTCTTCAAATGCCCCGACCCCGGGAAGCAGGATCTTGTCCGCCTGTTCAATCACCTGCGGGTCAGAAGTTACGACTGCTTTCTGTCCTACTGTCTGAATGGAGCATTTCAGGGAAAAGAGGTTCCCTACTCCGTAATCTATGATCGCTATCATATTTCTTACCTGTATCAAAGGAGCCCTTTTGTAGATGGGATCTCCTGTGCTGTTTCCGGATCAATGCTGACTGCCTCTTTCAGACTCCGGGCAGCAGATTTGAATGCGCCTTCAATAATGTGATGGGAATTGATACCCGCAAGCTGCCGGATATGAAGGGAACATGCCGCGTTCCTGACAAAAGCAAGCCAGAACTCCTGTACCAGTTCTGTATCAAAGCTTCCCACTTTCTGGGAAGGGATTTCCAGCGCATATCCCAGGCACCCTCTGCCGGACAGGTCCACTGCCGTCAGGATCAGGGCTTCATCCATGGGAAGGATGGTCTGACCGTATCTGCGTATCCCTCTTTTTTCTCCCAGTGCTTCCGAAAACGCCTGTCCCAGGACGATGCCGATATCTTCCGTCGTATGATGATCATCCACCCGGGTATCTCCGTCGCAGGTCAGTTTCAGATCAAATCTGCCATGTCTTGCAAACAGTTCCAGCATATGATCCAGAAATCCGCAGCCGGTGTTGATGTCATAGCTGCCGCTTCCATCCAGATCCAGGGACAAACAGATCCTGGTCTCCGTAGTTTCTCTTTTGATATTGGCTGTTCTCATATATCCTCCTGTCGAATGCGCTCAACTAAGTATCTGTCTGATCCTGTCGAGCAGGATATCCATCTGCTGCCTTGTACCGATCGTGATCCGGTTGTAGTTGCTGATCCGCTCTTTCGTAAAATGACGGATCAGGACACCGTTTTCCTTCAGCTTCCGATACAGCTCCTCTCCCGAAATATCCGGATGCTGCACAAAGATAAAGTTCGCCAGAGAATCCGTCATGGAAAAGCCAAGCTTTTTCAATTCGTTCACGGTATATTCCCGGTTCTCCTGGATGATCCTGCAGTTCTGCATAGTATAATCCTCATCCTCCAGGGCTCCGATGCCTGCTGCCATTGTCATGCTGTTGACATTGTACGGGTTAAAGGAATATTTGATCGTATTCAGATCCCGGATCAGTTCCCTGTTTCCAACGGCAAACCCCAGTCTGGCGCCTGCCAGAGAACGGGATTTGGAAAACGTCTGGATCACCAGCAGATTCTCATAGCTGTGGATCAACGGGACACAGCTTTCTGCGCCGAAATCCACATAAGCTTCATCGATCACCGCCACGTTGTCCGGATTGTCCGAGAGGATCTGGCCGATCTGCTCTCTCGTCAGGGCAATCCCGGTAGGCGCATTGGGATTGGCAATAAAGATGGTTCCTCCAGCCGCTTTATAATCTTCCGGGTCCAGCGAAAAATCATCTTTCAGAGGGATCTGCCTGCTGGGAATACAGTTGATCTCGGCAAAAACCGGATAGAAACCATAGGTAATGTCCGGAAAGACTGCAGGATGTTCCTTATCACAGTAAGCCATAAAAGCAAAATCCAGGATTTCATCGGAACCGTTGGAAAACAGCACCTCATCGGTGCCGATGCCGTACCGTTCCGCGATCGTCCGGACAAGTTCCGTGCATTCCGGATCCGAGTAAAGACGGAGCCGTTCCAGCGTCTGCGCGGCTTTTTCCTGCGCCTTCACGGAAGGCGGAAACGGAGATTCGTTGGTATTGAGCTTTACATACTGCATATCCCTGGGCTGTTCCCCCGGGGTATATGGTTCAAGAGCAGCGTACCTGCTGCTGAAATATCTGCTCATCATTTCCCTCCGTTTTCTGTCCGGATCAGGGCACTTGCCGCGTGTCCCGTAAGACCTTCTTTCCTGGCAAAATAAGCTACATCCTCTGCCAGCTGTGAAAGGGCTTCCTTTGTGAAATAGGTATACTGCGTCTTTTTCACAAAATCATCCACTGACAGCGGGCTGGAAAACCTGGCCATTCCGCAGGTCGGCAGGGTATGGTTGGGTCCTGCCATATAATCTCCCAGGGCTTCGGGACAGTTGCGCCCCATGAATACCGAGCCTGCATGACGGATCCTGTCAAGGAAGGAAAACGGCTCATCCACGCACAGTTCCAAATGCTCCGGAGCAATCTCATTGGCAATATCAATCGCAGCAGCAAGATCTGATGCGACAATGATCTTGCCGTTCTCATCAATGGAAGCACGGGCAATCTCACTGCGAAGAAGCGCAGGGATCTGCTTTTCAAGCTCTGCGCTGACCGCTTCCGCAAACGAAATCGAATCTGTTACCAGAACCGCACTGGAATTTCTGTCATGTTCCGCCTGGGACAGAAGATCCGCCGCAATATGAGCCGGATCTGACTTCTCGTCCGAGACAATCAGGATCTCACTGGGCCCTGCGATCATGTCGATGGATACCTGTCCGTAAACCTGCTTCTTGGCTTCTGCCACAAACGCGTTTCCGGGACCTACGATCTTGTCCACCTTCGGAATACTCTCTGTACCGTAAGCCATGGCTGCGATCGCCTGAGCGCCTCCGACTTTGTAAATGCTGTCCACACCGGCCACATAGGCGGCTGCCAGGATCACCGGATTAACTTTTCCATCCCTGCCGGGCGGGGTGGTGATCAGAACCTCCTTCACTCCTGCAATCTTTGCCGGGATCGAATCCATCAGAACGGTGGAAGGATAAGCTGCCGTTCCACCGGGAACATAAAGACCCGCCTTGTCTACAGGGATGATCTTCTGCCCCATGACAACACCGGGAATATCATTGATGAGAAAACTGTTCCGTACCTGCGCGCTGTGAAAGTGTCGGATATTGTCCGCTGCGCGGTTCAGAATCCTGATAAACTCCGGCTCTACCAGAGAAAGAGCCTCCTGCATTTCTTCCTGCGTTACTTTCAGACAGGACAGTCTGACTTTGTCAAACCGCTCTGTCAGATCAAAAAGCGCTGCGTCTCTTCGTTCCTTCACATACGCGATAATCTCTGCTACCGCATCTTCTACATTGGATGTGGGGTTTATCCTGGCAAAGATCTCACTGTCCGGGATCTCCCCGTATTTCATGATCCTGATCATTTAAGATCCTCCTGTCAGACGATCTGTGCCGCCTGCTGTATATCTTTCGTTACTGTTTTCTGTGCCCGGACATTTCCCGGACGATCTTCTCGATCTGTTCCTGCTTGAACTTGAAGCTGGATTTGTTGGCGATGAGCCTGGCGCTGATGGGAACGATCGTTTCGATCACTTCCAGATCATTTTCCCTCAGTGTGGTTCCCGTCTCCACAATATCCACGATCACATCCGACAGCCCCAGGATCGGCGCGATCTCAATGGAACCGTTCAGATGGATGATATCGATATCTCTTCCGATCGAAGCATAATAATCAGCTGCGATCCGGGAAAATTTTGTTGCAACCTTAAGGGTATAGCGGGAATCATCTTTGAAGTTCTTAGGTGCTGCCACAGCCATACGGCATTTTCCCATATCCAGGTCCAGGAGTTCATAGACATCCGGTTCATACTCCAGCAGGATATCCTTACCTGCAACGCCGATGTCCGCAGCTCCCCGCTCCACATAGATTGCCACATCCGAAGGCTTTGCCCAGAAATACCGAACCCCGGCTTCCCTGTTTTCAAAGATCAGCTTACGGCTTCCTTCCAGGATCGACGGGCAGGGAAAACCTGCGGTTTCAAAGATCTTATATACATTTTCTCCCAGTCTTCCCTTCGGGAGAGCTACATTCAGCAGTTTATCCAAGCTCTTCACCTCTTTATTCCCTGCAGTTTATCCAGATACACGGCAAATCCAATGGCTTTGGATCTGCGGCCGAGCTTCTGCATCAGTTTGTCATACTGCCCGCCGGACAATACGCTGTCAGGAACTCCGGCAATAAATCCCCGGAAAATGATCCCGTTGTAATAGTTCATGTCCGAAACGGCGGAAAAATCAATGATGATCCGATCCTGATACGCCGTATCCCGAAAGACCCGGATCACATCCACAAGCCGTTTCACTTCCGCCTCCAGCCCTTGTTCCAGGCATAATGCGGTAAGTTTTTCCAGTACTTTTCCGGGAGGGCCGTAAAGGCTTATGAGCGTTTGAAGTCTTTCCGCATACTCCCTGCAGATGCCATTATCCGAGCAGATCTGTCGGATTCCGTGTCTGTTTTTTTCGCTGAAGCATTTCAGGAGCTGCTGTTTCACTTCTGCAGGCGCCGGCACTGCCTCTATAAGGGCGGAAAGGATCTGAAGATCCGAGATTTCCAGGATGTATTCCTCACTTACGGTCTCCAGGCTCTGCACTGCCAGCATCAGGACTTCGCTGATACAATCGCTGTCAACACTTCCGAAGCACTCCAGCCCTGCCTGCATGATCTCGCGGAAAGAATTGCTCCCCTTGGCTACACGGTAGACATTTTCATTATAATAGAGTTTTTTCAGGCTTTCCGGATGATCTTTATTGTTCTTGATCAGGGAAAGAGTCACATCCGGTTTCAGGGCCATCAGCCTGCCGTTCATATCCGTAAACGTGATTACGGAATCCGAAACAAGGAAATCCTTGTTCCGGCTGTAAAGATCATATTCTTCAAACTTGCTCATCCGGTAACGTTCATACCCTTTGGAACTGTAAAGTGTCCTCAGGGCAAACATGATCTTTTCGGATTCATCCAGCACATCCAGATTGAACTTCATTTCTCTTCTCCGTTTTCAAGCAGCCGCTCCAGGATAAGATTGTATCCTCCGCTGCCGTAATTAATGCATTTGCTGACTCTGCTGATGGTTGCGGTACTGATCCCGATCTCACGGGAGATCTTCTGATAATTATGTCCCTGTTTCAGCATGACCGCCGCATCCAGCCTCTGGGCCATATCCTGCAGTTCCATGATGGTACACAGATCTTCCAGAAAGGCGGCGCATTCTTCTTCTGTTTTCAGCAGCAGAAGCGCACGGTATAAACGATCGATCGATTCAGAATGAAATCCTTGCATGATTTTTCCTCCCTCTTTGAGAGTACACATTGTTGTGTTAGTATGATAGCACTTTATCACGCTAAATCAATACCGAATTTCATTTTTTTCCGCCAAAGATCCGTTCGGCTATTTCCAGCTGCTGCTGTACAGAAGCTTCTGAGGGACCTCCTTTGCTGATCCTTCTTTCCACACAGGCTGCCAGATCGATCGCCTCGAAGACATCTTCTTCAAACAGCGGGCTGAATCTGCGGTAGGCGACAAGCGGAAACTGTTCCAGCACGGTCCCCTGTGCCATACATTCTCTGACGATCCCGCCTGAGATCTTGTAGGCATCCCGGAACGGAAGGCCTTTTTTCACCAGATAATCCGCCAGATCCGTCGCGTTGATAAATCCTTTTCCGGCTGCTTCCCGCATCCGCTTTGTAAGGACCGTCATGGTGCTTATCATGCCTTCAAAAACATCCAGACACATCTTCACGGTATCCACAGCATCAAAAACAGCCTCTTTGTCTTCCTGCATATCCTTGTTATAGGCCAGAGGCAGTCCCTTCAGCATGGTGAGAAGCGTCATCAGATCGCCGTATACACGTCCTGTCTTCCCCCTCACCAGTTCTGCCATATCGGAGTTTTTCTTCTGCGGCATGATGGATGACCCTGTCGTATAATCGGAAGACAATTCAATATACTTGAATTCCCAGCTGGACCAGAGAATGATCTCCTCGGAAAACCTGGACAGGTGCATCATCAGAATGGCAATACAGTTTAAAAGCTCCACGCAAAAATCCCGGTCGGAAACCCCGTCCATGGAATTCAGGGTAATCCCGTCAAATCCAAGGGATGCCGCTTCCATTTCCCGGTCAGTGTCATAAGTTGTACCTGCCAGGGCACAGCTTCCGATCGGAGAAATGTTCATCCTCTTCCGGCAGTCGGAGAATCGATCCAGATCCCTGGTCAGCATCATGGCATAAGCCAGGAGATGATGGGCAAATGTGACCGGTTGGGCCCTCTGCAAATGAGTATAACCCGGCATGATCGAAGCGGTATGTTTCTGAGCCACGCCTGTAACTGCCCTTCCCAGTTTCCGGATCTTCTCCATGATCTCATCGATCTGTTCCCGCAGATACATCCGAAGGTCCAGAGCCACCTGATCATTTCTGGATCGTGCTGTATGCAGTTTTTTTCCGGCATCTCCGATCCGCTCTGTCAGTACCTGTTCTACAAACATGTGGATATCCTCTGCTGCCGGATCGATCTTCAGTGTACCGTCCTTCAGGTCCTTCAGGATCCCTGCCAGACCCTCCGTGATGCTGGCTGCATCTTCTTCCGAAAGAATCCCCCTGGCAGACAGCATCGCTGCATGTGCCATACTCCCCTTGATATCCTGCTCATACATCCTGCAGTCGAAGGAAATGGAAGAATTGAAATCATCCGCTATCTTACTGGTCTCTCCCGAAGTGAGACCTGCCCACATTTTTGCCATATTGTCCATCCTTTTCTATTTGATAATAATAAAAAACCAGGCTATGCACGTCCTGCCGCAGCATTTTCCTAATTTTACAGGTTATGCATGATTTTTTAAAGCAAAATCATACATAACCTGTTCTTTTCGGAAAACAGCGGTTCGTCTCTTAAAGATCGTACGCAGCCTGTTTAAGGAAATGTAATCCGGAATCCGGATATTTATTATGTTTACTGTTCCTGATTAGCCTGATCCACCATGGCACGAATCTTGATCGGAAGGCCATACAGATTGATGAAACCGTTGGCATCTGTCTGGTCATAATCGCTGGCGCCAAAGGTAGCGATTTCCTCGCTGTACAGGGAATACTTGCTCCAAAGTCCTGCCTTGATGATATTTCCCTTATACAGTTTCAGTTTTACCTTGCCGGTGACATGCTCCTGCGTCTTATCCACGAAGGCGGACAGCGCTTCCCTGAGCGGAGTGAACCACTGGCCGTTATAGACAACTTCCGCAAAGGTAACTGCCAGTTTCTGTTTCTCGTGCAGGGTCATCTTGTCAAGGCAGATGCTCTCCAGAGCCTCATGGGCTCTGTACATGATGGTTCCGCCCGGTGTTTCATAAACTCCGCGGCACTTCATGCCGACAAGACGGTTTTCCACGATATCCGTAAGGCCTATGCCGTTGCGTCCGCCTGCTTCATTGAGCTTCAGAAGCAGCTGCGCTGCTGACATCTTTTCTCCATTCAATGCCACCGGAACGCCCTGTTCGAAATCAAGGGTGATGTATTCCGGCTTATCCGGCGCCGCAATAGGAGACACGCCCATTTCCAGGAACCCTTCCTTTTCATACAGGGGTTCATTGCCGGTATCTTCCAGGTCAAGGCCTTCATGAGACAGATGCCAGATATTCTTGTCCTTGGAATAATTGGTTTCGCGGTTAATCCTCAGCGGCACATTGTGAGCTTCCGCGTATTCGATCTCTTCTTCACGGGACTGCAGCTTCCACTCCCTCCAGGGAGCAATGATGGGAAGATCCGGGGCGAAATGCTTGAATGCAAGTTCAAACCGTACCTGGTCGTTCCCTTTTCCGGTACATCCGTGGCAGATCGCGTCTGCGCCTTCTTTTCTGGCGATCTCAACAAGTCCTTTTGCGATGCAGGGACGTGCTGTGCTGGTTCCCAGCAGGTAGTCCTCATAGATTGCCCCGGCTTTCATGGTAGGGATGATATAATCTTCCACATATTCATCGATCAGGTCTAGGACATACAGTTTAGATGCACCCGTTTTGAGCGCCTTTTCCTCAAGACCTTCCAGTTCGTCATTCTGTCCCACATTGCCGGCCACTGCGATCACTTCGCAGTTGTTGTAGTTTTCCTTAAGCCATGGAATAATGACGGAAGTATCAAGTCCTCCTGAATATGCCAGTACCACTTTTTTAATATCTGCTTTGTTCATGTATCTGTCTCCTGTTTCTTACTACTTTATTTTGTGAATGATCCCGATCCAATGCACCTGTATCATCTGCTCTGCAGGGATCTGCTGAAAACAATCAGCGAATGCGTTTTCAGCAGATCCCTGCAGAGCAGATAAAACCAGGTACATCGGATCAGATCAGTACTTTTGAGAGAAAATCCTGCAGCCGCGGATCTTTCGGATGGGCAAAGAATTCCTGCGGCGTATTTTCTTCCCGGATCTGTCCTCCGTCAAAGAAGATCACCCGGCTTCCGACTTCCTTTGCAAATCCCATTTCATGGGTGACCACGATCATGGTCATGCCGCCCCTGGCCAGTTCCTTCATGATATCAAGGACTTCTCCTACCATTTCCGGATCCAGGGCGGATGTCGGTTCATCGAAGAGCATCACATCCGGATCCATCGCCAGTGCTCTTGCAATGGCGATCCTCTGCTTCTGTCCACCGGAAAGCTGGGCAGGATAGGCATCTGCCTTGTCCTCCAGATGGACCATCCTTAACAGTTCCATCGCCCGTTCGCGGCCCTTTTCCTTGCTGATCCCCTTCAGCTTTGTGGGTGCCAGCGTAATGTTCCCGAGTACGGTCTTATGAGGGAACAGGTTGAAATGCTGGAACACCATTCCCATTTTCTGCCGATGGATATTGACATTCACACTGCTGTCATTGATGTCAACGCCTTCGAAAATGATCTTGCCTTCCGTCGGCATTTCCAGAAGGTTCAGGCTCTTCAGGAAGGTGGACTTTCCGCATCCGGAAGGTCCGATGATCACCACCACTTCCCCTTTCCGGATATCGATATCCACACCGTCGAGAGCCTTGATCCTGCCGTTGTCGTAATATTTTTTCAGGTCTCTGACCTGTATCAGCGCATCATTCATAACCGTTACCGCCTCTCACTCTTTCTCAGCCTTTTCTCTATGATCCTGAGGATCCTGGTGAGGATGATGACGATCACCAGATAGACCGCAGCGACAGCGAAAAGCGGCATGAAAGCTTCAAACGTTCTTCCCCTGATCTTATCGCCTGCCTTCGTCAGATCCATGACGCCGACGTAGCCGGCAACCGATGTCTCCTTGATCAGGACGATCAGCTCGTTGAACAGAGTGGGAAGCACGACCTTGACAGCCTGGGGGATGATAATGAAGATCATGGTCTGAATATAATTAAATCCCAGAGATCTACCTGCCTCTATCTGCCCTTCATCAATGGACATGATCCCGCTTCGGAAGATCTCAGCCACATAAGCGCCTGAATTGATGCCGAAGGCAATAATCGCTACCAGAACACCGTTGGTCACATTGATGAGGATAATGAAATACATGATCATCAACTGGACGACCACCGGGGTTCCCCGGATTACGGTCAGGAAGAGATTGCAGATGAAATTGCCGATCCGTAGGAATATGTAAGCGGGGCCGCCCTTTTTCTTCATGGCGGCTCCGTTCATATCATAAGTGGATCTTACGGCTGCAACGATGATCCCGAGGATGATGCCGATCATCAGGGCAAATACCGTGATGATCATGGTATTGCCGAGACCTTCCAGCATCCATTTCCATCTGCTGTCCTCGATAAAGCACCGGTAAAAAGTATCAGCCAGGCTGTTAAACCATTCTGTCATAGATCAAGTACCCTTGCTCCTAAGCTCTGCTTATTTGCTTTCTTCTTCCTCAGCTTCTTCTCCTGCAGAGATATATTTGTCTACGATCTCCTGCAGCTTGCCGGACTCCTGAAGATCCTTGATCACGCCGTTGATCGCTGCGAGCAGGTCTTCACTTTCCTTTGCGATGCAGATCGCGTATTCCTCGGTAACATATTCCGTATCCAGGATCTTGAGGCCTTCTGTTGCTGCAACATAGGATTTTGCCGGCTCATTGTCGATAACAACACAGTCAACCTTGCCTGCGATCAGGCCCTGCACGGCTTCTGCGCCGTTTCTGTATTCGGTCACATTCTCATCACCGAAATCACCGCAGCAATAGATGTCGCCTGTGGTATCCTGCTGCACACCGATCTTACGGCCTACCAGATCATCCGCAGTCTGAATATCGGAATCTTCTTTTACGATGATAACCTGCACACCGATGGCATAGGTCTCGGAGAAGTTAACGCTCTGGAGTCTTTCCTCTGTCTTGGTCATACCGGCAATACCGATATCATATTTGCCTGACTGTACGCCGCCGATGATGGATCCGAACTCCACGTCATTTACTTTCAGCTCAAGGCCAAGCGCTTCTGCGATTGCGCCTGCGATCTCGATGTCGATACCGGCAAATCCGTCGCCTTCCTTAAATTCATAAGGAGGGAACTCAGCATTGGTAGCGATGTTGAGGACACCTTCCTCTACCGTGCTGACAGGTGCTGCTTCCGCTGCGAATGCGGTCATGGAAAATACCATGGTCATACAGATGAGAGCTGCAAGAATGGATAAGAATGTTTTTTTCATAATAATCCTCCGTATATTACTAAAAAGTATACTGCTTTGTCCGCACATTTTATGCATCAAAACATCGTTTTATGCATCTTTTATGCACTCCAATCATGGTGAAAATTATAGCACTATTTTTATTATTATCAACAATTATTATTACAATTGCAAATAAACCGGCATTATGCTAATATCCAATTACGATAACCGGGCAAAAACTATGCATTTTGCATTCAATGCCCCTATATGTAAGGAGGATATGCATGAAACGATTAGTAAAAACAATACTTTGCCTTGCTACTGCACTGTCCCTGTGCTTTGGTCTCGGAGTTGTCTCCTTCGCCGAAGAGTCCAGCGATACTTCCCTCAGTGACCTTCTTGCCCTGCTGGCTTCTCTGAACGGCGGTGAAGAGACAACAGAAGAAATTCCTGAAGAAGTGTCTGCAGGTACTTATTCTGTAGGTCCCGTCTCCTTCAGTGTTCCGGATACCCTGAGCCCGATGCAGGAAGAGACCGTAGGCGATGAGCTGATGTTCATGTCTGAAGATTTTACCACGATCCTGTCTGCTTCCTATTTTGAAGCACCGGAAGGAGAAAACATCGATCTGACAGATCCTGCGAACCAGGAGCTGCTCCTTGGGTCTTTCGGCGGTGACGGTGAAGTGACAGCTTACGATCTGATCGAAGTCGATGGTCATAATGCTCTGTGGATGGAAGTTGTTGCCGCTGGCGGATACAACACTTACAACCTGGTCCTGCAGCTGGAATCCGGTATCGCTCCGTTCGCTTTCGCTTCCATGGGAGAAGACGATGGCTATGATGTATTTGATGCCTTCATCGATACGATCAAGGTCGGCGCTGCCGCTCCTGCTCCTGCTCCCGCTCCGGCACCTGCTCCTGCAGGCGGCGGTGAAGCTGCCGGAGTCCCGGCGGATGCCATCGACGCAACCCAGGTTGAGGAAGTCGTTCTGTTCGACGATGATGTCTGCAAAGTCACCATGAAGAAATTCAGCACCGGAGACGACTATTATCCGTTCACCTGCAAGGTATACCTGGAGAACAAAACAGACCTTAACCTGTACTTCTCCACCGATTATGTTGCAGTCAACAATTATATGGTAGGCTGCTACTTTGGAGAGACGGTTGCGGGTCACCACAAGACCAATGCCGAAATGCATTTCTACGCAGAAGACCTGGAAGAGAACAATATTACCGATATCGGCACTATCGCATTCCGGATGATCGTCCGCGATGATGATGACTGGTCCGCTGATTATCTGGAAGACCAGAAGTTTGTCGTTCTTCCTTTCGGCGCAGATGTTCCTGCACAGCCGGAGCAGGTATTTGATGATGATGACATCGTCCTGGCAGATGAAAACGGCATCAAGATGATCCTGACCGGATTTGATACGGAAGATGACTATTACTTCAAAGCATTTGTTTACTGCGAGAACAATACTGACCAGGATGTCAGATTCTCCCTGGACAGCTCCTCTGCCATCAACGGCTACGAGATCTATCCTTATCTGTATGAATATGTACCGGCAGGCATGAAGTCCAATGCGGATATTCACTGGTACTGGGAAGATCTGGAGGAAAATGACATTGAAGTCATCGAAGATCTGGAACTGGCAATCGAAGTCGAAGACTATAATGATTTCTGGGCAGATCCGCTCTTTAAGGATACCGTTTACATTGAACTTCAGTAAACAGGATCTTTCCTGTCTGCAATGACACAGACTAAGAGCTGCCGCTGATGCGGCAGCTCTTTTTGATTGATCACTCTATGTGGTTCTCAATTTTGCCCTCTTCCTATTTTAAGAACACCACCTGTTCTCTGATCAGGTTTTTTTTAAATTCGAGAATACAAAATGTTCTTTTTCCGGCATTTTTTAATATATGAGAACAGCCAGAGTATTCTTGAATTCCGAAAGTAGCCCATATGAGAATATTTTATATTCTTTTATATGGCAGATCTTAAAATAAAGAACACTTGACCTGTTCTTTAAATTTGAAAAATGGCTAATCAAGAATACTATATATTCTCAAATATGTGGAAACTCTAATTCAAGAACATCAGGTATTCTTAATTCATAAAAACAGCAAAAACAAGAACACTGCTATTCACTGATTCTCCGCCCTGGAGAAGACCACCGGTTCTTCTGGGGCTTCCCGGTCATCTGTCTTATACTCTACGATCAGGTCATCCGGAACACCAGGATCGTAATATAAGATCCATAGATCGGAACCGTCGTTTTCATTCACGGCAAGGATACGGACGGCATCTTTTGCTTTCCTGCCAAAGGTAAGAGTGGTTGGACAGGCAGTATAGCGGTATGATATCTCATCCTGAATTTCCCAGGATTCCGGATCGCAGATCCGGTTCAGGATCTTATCCTTTGTGATGACTACAATCCGGCCTTCTTCAAAACTGACATAACTTCCGGCAGGATCCGGATTCCATGCTTCTGCATAAGTGAATACAGGAAGAAGCAGACATGCGATAACAGTGATACAGAGGATCTTCACTTTCGGCATGTACTTCACCGCCTTTCCATACTTTACTGACGGGATTTGCTGATGAATTCCTCCATCCTGTTCAAAGCTTCTTTGCTGTCAATGCAGTCGGCAGCGATCCGGATTCCTTCTGCGATGCTTTCTGCTGCTCCGGCAGCATAGATGGCGGCGCCGGCATTTAAGAGCACGACTTTTCTCTTGGCACCTTTTTCGGTGCCGTTCAGGATCGCTCTTGTAATGGAGGCATTTACTTCCGGAGTTCCTCCTACCAGTTCCTCACGGCTGCACCTGCGCATGCCGAAATCCTCCGGTGTGATCACATAGGAGCGGTAATAGCCATCCCGGATCTCACATACCGCAGTGGGTGCGCTCATAGAGATCTCATCCAATCTGTCACGGCCGTATACCACCAGTCCTCTCTTTGTTCCCAGACGGACCAGCGCTTTTGCTACCGGTTCTACCAGATGCTCACTGTAGACTCCAAGCAGATAATAGGCCGGATCGGCCGGATTGGTGAGAGGCCCCAGGATATTGAAAACAGAACGAGATCCCAGTTCCTTACGGATCTCTCCTACATATTTAATGGAAGGATGATACTTCGGCACATAATAATATGCGAAACCTACATCATTCAAAAGCTCCCGGCATTTGTCAGGTTCCAGGTTAATGACGGCACCTAACGCCTCCAGACAGTCTGCTGTTCCCGATTTGGAAGATTCCGCCCGGTTTCCCTGCTTCGCAACCTTGACTCCGGCTGCTGCAGCAACAAAAGCAGATGTAGTGGAAATGTTAAAACTGGAAGATCCGTCTCCGCCGGTTCCCACGATCTCCAGCACATCCGCGCCAGGCTGTGCTTTCAAAGCATGGTCTCTCATGGCTGCCGCACATCCCGCGATCTCGTCCACGGCTCCGCTGCCGGCGCATTTTGCGGAGAGGGCTGCGAGAAACGCTGCATTCTGCACGATCGTTGTCTTTCCGCGCATGATCTCAGTCATGACATGATTGGCTTCCTCATAGGTCAGCTCTTTTTTATCAATTAACTTTTCGATTGCTTTTCTGATCATGTTTTTTCCTCCCTGTTTATTCCTGCGCCTGTCGCGGGCGATCCGTTTTCCCAAACACAGTCCTGCCGCCGACAGTATTGTGATAATTGTCAAATAATATCATTAAATAAATAATAGAATTTGTCAATTATTACTTGAATTTTATTTCAGAAGCTGAGGAATCCCACAGAAGATCCGGGTTACATGATCCGCTTCTTTCGCCAGTTTACAAAGTATCCTTCCGGTAGTTTCCCTGAACTGCCGCTGCGAAGAGTCCAGAGGGATCACACCGTTACCAACTTCATCACAGATAAAGATCAGATCGCTTCCCTCTCTTCTGCATCTTTCGATCACCTGACAGATCCATTTCTGTGCTGTCTCCTGATCCGGAAATAAAGAAAGGATCAGATGAAGATGATTTACGATCACCGATGCAGCAGATTCTTTATCCGGCAAATCCATACAGGTTTCATCAAGTACAGCCGGAGGTTCCTCACAGGTCTTACGAACCGTTTCCATGACATATTCCAGCTTTCCCTGGGCAAAACCGCCAATCACCAGATCCATTTTTCCGCTGCCTTTCCGTTCATCTATACGCAGGGGTATTCCTGCTGTCACTTCATATATTTCATCCGCCGTCTGAGCCAGTTTCTGGTTTACTGTCGCCAGGGCTTTCAGATAAGCTGTCATGTCCTCGTCGTATGTATTCCCGTCCTCAAAAATATTATTGGAGACGATCACAGTCTGCTGTGCCTGCCTGCACACAGACAGGATATCCCGGATGGTTTTTTCAGCGGTTTCCTTTTCATTCAGATGATTTTCAAACATTTCATTGGCCACCAGATTGGAAACACACTCGATCAGCACCGAAGCACTTTCCGGGCAGTCGATCAAATCCAATGCCATGGACAGATCGGTCGGACATTCGATGGTCTTGAAGCCTTTCCCATCCCGGAGTTTCACATGCCGTTCAACCCGTTTCTGACCTTCTTCCCCGTAAGGGATCATCGTGGCAATATAGTATCGTCTGTCGGCACTGGACCCGGATAAGATCAGCTGTTCCGCAAATTCCGATTTGCCGCTGCCGCTTCCGCCGCAGATAAATGTGATCATGATTCGTGCCTCCGGTACTGCTCTACCCCGATCTCGTCAAATGTGCTGCTTCCCCGGAACACTTCCATCGCCATATCCAGCAGAGGGAACAGCATCACTGCTCCGGTTCCTTCTCCCAGAGCCAGATCTGCGCGGATGACTTCCGACAGACCGAGATGCTTTAATACAAACCCCATTCCCAGTTCTGCTCCGGTATGAGATGCAAGCATAGATTCCCGGCAGCCAGGTACGATCCCATCCGCGCACAGGGCTGCTGCCGCACTGATCAACCCGTCGATCACAACCGGAATATGATACAATGCTCCGCCGATAAACACGCCGCACAGTCCGGCGATGTCAAGTCCTCCCACACACTGCATGATCTTAAGGCATCTTTCCTGCTCTGCCTTCCTATCCTTTGGTTTCCCGGTCTGCTGATCAAATCCGTATCTTTTGAGACCCTTTTGGATGACTTCCGCCTTATGACGGATCCCGCTTTCCGAAAGACCGGCTCCTTTTCCGGTGATTTCCATCACCGGCAATCCCAGGACCGCAGCCGTCACTGCTGTACTGGTGGTTGTATTTCCGATTCCCATTTCTCCGGTCGCAAGTAGCTTCAAGCCTTTGCTATGGCACTCTTTTACCAGGCATATCCCCGTTTCGATCGCCTGCAGGACTTCTTCTTCTGTCATGGCCGGTTCTTTCAGAAAATCCCTGGTTCCGGGACACACTTTTCGGTCCAGAACACCGGGGATCAGTTCCTTGGTGTGGATACCGATATCTACCGGGATCACTTCTGCTCCGGCGATCTTTGCCATCTTGCAGACAGAACTTTTCCGCCGTCCCATATTGCAGGCAACCGCCAGCGTCACTTCCTGTCCCGACTGGCTGACGCCCTCCTGTACAATACCGTTGTCCGCACACATAACCACCACAGCCCTGGGGGATATTTCCGGAACCACACAGTCCTGGGCTGCTCCGATCCTGCAGATCATTGTTTCCAGCTTTCCCAGTCCATCCAAAGGTTTTGCAACTTTATTCCATGCCTCCTTGATCTTTCCGTAAATCTCCCGATCCGGAGAAGGAACCTTCAAGGTAAGCAATTCTTCTCTTGTCATTATTTCTCCATTCCCATGATCCGATAGACCAGTTCCATATCCATATTCTGACGAACTATATCCGCCAGAAGATCATACTGCTGCTCCTTATAGGCGGCCGGATCGAAGCTTTCCGCCGATCCGGGATCGATCCCTTTCCTGATACAAAGTGCCCTGATAACAGCATCGGCGATCCCAGGCGCATCAAAGATTCCGTGAATATAGCTTCCGTACACGTTGCCGCTGTTTTGCACAGCCGGTATTCTCTGACCTTCCTCCATTCTTCCCATATGGATCTCATACCCCTGATAGGACAGGCCGTTCAGCCCTGCCAGGATTCCTGGAACATCATGAAAGACTCCTTCTGTCTGCACCTGCACTTTCGCACCTTCAAAAACCGTCTTCATAGAAAGAAGCCCCATTCCGTCTGCTTCCGAAATACCGGCAGCTTCCACCAGATCCGGGTCTGCAATATGCGTTCCGAGCATCTGATAACCGCCGCAGATCCCGAAGATCAGGGTTCCTTTATCTGCCGCTTTTTTGACGGCAGTTTCGAGACCGCTCTGCCGGAGCCAGAGAAGATCCCGGATCGTACTCTTGGTTCCCGGGAGAATGATCATATCCGGATCCTGCAGTTCGCTGACCTTCGTGACATAACGAAGGGAAACATTGCCATATCGTTCAAAAGGACTGAAGTCCGTGAAATTTGAGATCCTTGGCAGCCTGATCACCGCGATATCGATCTGCCGGCGGGCGGTATCCGCGCTGAACCGCTCCGTCAGGCTGTCTTCATCATCCACATCCACATACATGTAAGGTACAACGCCTGCCACCGGGACCTGGCACAGATCTTCCAGGATCTTCAGCCCCGGCTCCAGGATCTTCCGGTCTCCCCGGAATTTATTGACGACGACGCCTTTGATCAGATCCCTTTCTTCCGGTTCCAGAAGAGCCACTGTTCCGTACAGTTGGGCGAAGACTCCGCCCCGGTCGATATCACCGACCAGGAGCACCGGTGCATTTACCATCCTGGCAAGCCCCATATTGACGATATCTTCCTGTTTCAGGTTGATCTCGGCGGGGCTTCCTGCTCCTTCGATCACGATAATATCATACTCCCGGTCCAGACTGTCATAAGCTTCTCTTACCGCCGGAACAAATTCCTTTTTTCTGCGATAGTATTCCATGGCGTTCATATTGCCCAGAACTTTTCCATTTACGATGACCTGGCTTCCCACGTCCGTTGTCGGTTTCAGCAGGATCGGATTCATCCGGACATCCGGTTCAATCCCGGCGGCTTCCGCCTGGACGACCTGTGCCCGCCCCATCTCGCCGCCGCCTTTCGTAATAAAAGAATTCAGGGCCATATTCTGGCTTTTAAAAGGAGCCGTCCGATAGCCGTCCTGTCGGAAGATCCGGCACAGGCCGGCAGCCAGAAGACTCTTTCCTGCATTGGACATGGTTCCCTGTATCATAATGTTTCGTGCCATATATACCCTTCCTTTACATGGTTTTCTTCAGGATCTGCCTGATCGCTTCAGTAAGTTTTCGGTTTTCCTCAGGAAGCTTTACACAGATCCGGTACCATCCGGGGCCAAGTCCCGGGAAGTTGTCACAGTTTCGGATCAGGATCTTTTGAGTTTTTAATTCCCGGTCCAGTCCTACAGGCCCCTGAAAAAGCAGATAATTAGCCTGCGAAGGAAATACCCTGAGCCCGGCTTCTGTCAGTTCCCTGGACAGCTTTTCCCGTTCCTGAGGGAGCAGTTCTTTTGCCGCTTTCAGAAAATCTTCATCCGACAACGCTGCGATCCCCGCTTCCTGCGCGATCAGGGATACATTCCAGGGCTGTACGGTCCCGGACATCCTGTTAAGCAGCTTTTCTTCCGCGCACAGGCAGTACCCAAGCCGTACTCCGGCCATCCCATAATTTTTGGTGAAGGCCTTCAGGAGAAACAGCTGTGGATACTCCTGCAGATAACCTTTTGCAGATACCCCGCTGTCAGACAGTTCCAGAAAACATTCATCTACAAAAACCCGGAATCCCATTTCCTCTGACAGGCAAAGGATCTGTTCCATTCTTTTTTTCGGGATCAGCTGCCCGTCCGGATTGTTGGGGCTGCATAAGAATACAACGTCCGGCTTGCCGTTTCTTAAAAAATCCAGGTATTCTTCGTCCAGCTCAAATGCCTTTTCCTTCTTCAGATAGTATCTGGTACACTCGACCCCTGCACGGGACAATCCCAGTTCATATTCCGCAAAAGACGGCGCTGTGACCACTGCCCTGCATTTATCATGCAGCTTATCCTGCCGTTTCTTTTCTTCGGAAATGATCTCCCGAACCGCCTGGCAGTAAGACCGGATCAGTTCCGCTGCCCCATTCCCGCAGAGAACAAAAGAAGCCGGGACCTGCTCCCGGTCTGAAATCTTCTTCA
This sequence comes from Parasporobacterium sp., assembly GCA_017510065.1. Taxonomy (GTDB): domain Bacteria; phylum Bacillota; class Clostridia; order Lachnospirales; family Lachnospiraceae; genus RGIG5612. The sequence continues at coordinate 4,799 of JAFWOB010000145.1, read as the reverse complement.
CCAGGTCCCGACAATGGGGATCCGGATAATGACAGACTTTTTCCGCCGCCTTCCGGATCGCATCCAGAACCGCGGGAGATGTGCCGTATGGATTTAAATTGACGGAAAAATCCAGTTCGATCTCTTCCCCGTAAACATCTCCGCCATGCAGATTTTCTTTCTGATACAACATAAAATTTCGTGTTCCGTTCCCATCCGTAAAGCCGGATGTCAGCAATTACAAAACAAGTGTCAGGAATCTGATCAGCACAAAACAGAAAAGCGCCATCACAGATGTCATATACATCAGCTTACAGACAAGCGGGATATCTTCCTCCCGGATGCTGCGCAAGGGGTCTCCGATAAAGGGCTTTTCATGCAAAACTCCGTGATACCAGGCATCACCTGCCAACTGTACACCCAGAAGCCCTGCACAGACAGACTCTGTCTGTGCAGAATTGGGACTGGCATGTTTGTACCTGTCCCTGCGAAAGATCTTCCAGCCGTTTCTGACATCCAGCTTCAGTACTTTTCCAGCAAGGAGCATAAACAGCGCAGACAGCCGGGCTGGGATAAAGTTAAAGACATCGTCTGCCTTCGCCGCAAACCACCCGAAATAGGTATAGGGCGGGTCCTGATATCCCAGCATGGAATCCATGGTATTGACAGCTTTGTAAAGGAATCCAAAAGGAGCGCCTAAAACAGCCAGATACAGCATTGGTGCGATCACTCCGTCAGATGTATTTTCCGCCACGGTCTCCACAGCAGCCCGTATGATTCCTTCCCGGTCCAGCCTTTCTGTATCCCTGCCGACGATCATGGAAACAGCGCGCTTTGCTTTCGGAAGATCCCCCCGTTTCAGCGGTGCGTATACTTTCATGCTTTCATCCCGAAGAGACCTGGCTGCCAGGATCTGCCAGCACATGACGCTTTCCACGGCCAGCCGAAGCCATGGACTGATCAGATGACAGAGGTACAGGATCAGCGCAGGGATCAGAAATGACACCGCTGCTGTGATGATCCACAGCAGAAAACCGGCAGTCCTTTCTCCTTTCGCAGTCCGGGAAAAGGCGGCCCTTAGTTTTCGTTCCAGAAAGGATATCAGTTTTCCGATCAGGACGACCGGATGGGGGAGCTGATGTGGATCTCCCACCAGCGCATCGATCAGAAATCCGATCAGCAAAGCAAATAAAGACCATTTCATGCTTCTTTCCTCCCGAAACAGAAAATAGTGACGGGATTCCGGGCAGTCATGAGATGATAGGGCCCGGCTTTTCTCCCACCTGCAATATTGACAGATGTGATCTGTGCATCCGCATACTCCGGCTCCCCTGCCAGAAGGCTCAGCTGTGCAGCAGTCTCTAAGGTGACGGCGGTTACAACGATCACGGCTGCCGGGTTTTTCTGACGGACAGTCTCCAGGATCTGCCGGAGATTTCCGGAACTTCCTCCCACAAACACATGGGTCGGTGCAGGAAGATCGCTGCAGGCATCCGGGGCTTTTCCTTCCACTACGGTCACATGTAAGGCTCCCAGTTTTTTTGCATTCACCTCGATCAGCCTGGCTGCATCCGGATCTTTTTCCACGGCAAATACCTGTCCTTCGGTTGCCTGCAGCGCCATTTCTATGGCAACCGAACCTGTACCGGCTCCGATATCCCAGCATACAGCGTCTTTGGTCAGGCCCAGATAAGACAGGCAAATAGACCTGATCTCCCGTTTGGTCATCGGTACGATCCCAGATTCTTTGCTGCCTCTTTCAAACATCTCATCCGGCAGACCGTGCGTAACGATCCTGTTCTTTCCTTCGGAGTTGTATTCGATCAGGACGGCGCTTAAGGGATCAAAGGTCTGTTCCTGCAGATCCTCCGCTTTTCCCACAGTGATCTTTTCTTCTTTATAACTGAGTCTTTCGCCCACAGACAGTTTTGCGTCTCCAAGTCCCGCATCAGTCAGCGTTCTGCACAGTTCTGCGGTGCCGTCTTTTCCGCCTACCAAAACAAATACCTTTGAATGTTCGCATACTTCCCGGACGATATCATGCTCTCTTCCGTGAAGGCTGACCATCCGTATGTCTTCATAGGAAACTCCCAACCTGGAACAAAGATAGGAAAGGGAACTGATCCCCGGCAGCACCCGGACCCGGCAAGACAGTTCCTTCCCGGACAGGGATTCCAGAAGTTTTCTGGTTCCACTGAAAAAACCTGTGTCCCCCGACATTAAGACTGTAAAATTCTGATACTCGGTATGTTCTCTGATAAAACCGGTAATGGCATCTGGGGATATGGCTTCAAAGGTCTCCTGCCTGGCTGCAGCCATATGTTCCAGCATACGTCCGGCACCAATCAGGCAGTCTGCGGCTGCGGCAGCATCCAGGACTTCTTTTGTCATAGTTTCCCGGCTGCCGGGTCCTATCCCGGCAATCGTAACATTCGGTGTCCTGGAAAGATCATACCGGCTGCATAAGAAACGGATCATTTCCCCATAGGTATATCCCTTTGTCTGCGCCGGTCTTCCCACAACGACCAGCCCTATCCCGGTCCTCTCGGCAGCTTCCTGTTTTTCCCGGAATCCGCCCGGATCCCCACCATCCTTGGTGACCATCCAGGATATGGAGAGTTCCTTCAGAAGAGCTTCGTTAAAAGACTGTGTGAAAGGGCCCTGCATGGCAATAATATGGGAAGTCTTAAGCCCTGCCTTCCTGCAGCTTTCGATCGAGGATTCCATAGGAAGGACTCTGGCATAGACCCGTTCTTCAAATCCTTCGATCCCGGAGAAAGCTCCAACTTCCTTGCTTCCGGTCGTAAGCAGGATCTTTCCCTGCGTCCCTGCCAGATACCGGGCAGCTTCTTCCATATTGCCAACACAGATATTCGCAGTTCTTCCGTCAGATCCTTCCCGCAGAAGTCTTTGGTATTCCACTCCGGTCTCTTCACAGGCGTTTTTGATGTTTTCCGAAACTGAGACTGCATAAGGATGCGTCGCATCGATCACCAGATCGAACCGCTCCTTTTCAAGCATTTCCCGGATCGAATCTTCCGGGAGTCGTTCTGCGGAAACCTTCACATGATCTGCATGCTCCAGCAGTTCTTCCCCGTACTGCGTCGCCACGCAGACCATGGTGCTGACCGGCTGCGCATCCAGGAACTCCGCCAGTTTTCTTCCTTCTGTTGTGCCCGCAAAAATACATATCTTTTTCATTCAGAACCTCTGCTGTACATCCCGGTATCCCCGGGGAGTAACCATGCTGCCCGCAATTTCCCTGCTCATGCTGTTTCCAATGAAAACGGTACAGAACATGTCCACATCCGCTTCCTTCAGTTCCTGAAGTGACAGGATCCGTCTGTTTTCCCCTTCTCTTCCGATGTTTCGGACGATCCCGCAGATACGGTCCTGCGGAAGATGTTCCAGCAGGATATCGCAGGCATGTTTCAGATGATCCGGTCTTCCGTGGCTCGCCGGATTGTAAAGCACGATGGAAAGATCCGATGCTGCGGCTGCTTCCAGCCTTCGTCGGATCGTCTCCCAGGATGTCAGACGGTCGCTCAGACTGATCACGGCAAAATCATGGGTCAGGGGCGCCCCGAGCAAGGCTGCTCCGCTGCAGGCAGCCGTCAGTCCCGGGATCACCCGGATCTGCGGTTCTGTGCGCTCTCCACGGATTTCATAGACCAGCGCAGCCATGCCGTATATCCCGCTGTCTCCGGAACAAACCAGAGCCACCTTTTTTCCCTGCTCAGCCTGTTCCACCGCCAGGCGGCAGCGGTCGGATTCCCTAGTCATCGGTGTAGTAAGATATTCCTTATCCGGATATCTTTCCTTCACCAGATCCACATAGACATGATAGCCGATGATCACATCGCATTCCTGAAGCGCCCGGTCTGCCCGAACCGTCATATTATCATAATCGCCGGGGCCGATGCCCACAACCGAAATAAATCCCACCTTTCTCCTCCTTTACGTTCTCCTGCGGTCAGTCAAACCGGATCCCCGGAAGCTCTGCCGCGGCCGCAACCGTCACGCCGTTTACCGCCGTTTTCGGTATGATCAAAGTGTCGGCATCCTTAAGGGCAGCTCTTTCGCATACATTGTCAGCGCCTGTTACCGATTTTACAAATGCCGAAGCCTGAAATGTTCCTTCCACCTGATTCAGCTCCTGCGCGGTATAGACCTGAAACGGCCATCCCTGTTCCCTGCAGTAGGCAGTAAGACCCGGTTCATCCTTTTTCAGATCAATGGAATAAACGCCTTTTACCGCCCGGGGATCGATCCTGTGCTCCTGAAGAACCTTTTCCACAGCATCTGCTACTGCCTCTTTGCTGATCCCTTTCCTGCAGCCGATCCCCAGATGAAGACAGCAAGGGATCAGTCTCAGCGTCGTAGGAAAAGGCTGCCGGATCAGCCAACTGACCAGGATTCCAGGACCTGTCTCCCTGTTTGTCTCATCTGCCTTCTTTACCCCGGGAGGATAATCCGACAGGATCGGAAGATCGCTTTCCATAGGGACTTCCCCTTCCAGAACGGCGGCGGAAACTGCTTTTGCTGCTTTCATGTTGTCAATGATCAGACCGTTTGCAGCGGCCCAGCTGTCTACGGAAAACCGATGCCGAAGATCTGTCGCTGTCGTGATCACCGCCACCGCGCCAAGGGCATCTGCCAGTTTTGCTGCAAAACGGTTAGCTCCTCCGATATGCCCGGACAGGACAGAGATCACAAACGTTCCCTGCTCATCTATGCACAGAACCGCAGGATCCATACATTTGTCTTTTACAAAAGGAGCAATGTTCCTTACAGCAATCCCCAAAGCCCCCACAAAGATC
>JAFWOB010000144.1 GCA_017510065.1 Parasporobacterium sp. | reverse complement strand
GAGGAGGAAAAGATCATGATTAACAACATTGCAGTGATCGGAGCAGGCGCAGTAGGAAGCTTCTTTCTGACCGGACTGTCCGGCAAAGAACATACGCATGTATGGGCGGTGGCTTCCTCAGAACGCGGCAGGAGGCTTAAGCAGGATGGCATCTGCATCAACGGAACCCGCTTGATCCCGGACGTGAAAACGCCGGAAGAATCCAGAGGCGCGGATCTTGTGATCATCTGTGTGAAATACGGAGCCTTGAAAGGACTGCTGGATGATCTGGCAGAGATCGCAGACGAGCACACCATCTTTTTATGTCCCATGAACGGAGTGGATTCGGAAGAGATCATTGCCGGACGACTGGGAAAAGGACATATCCTGCATTCCATGATGGTCATTGCGGCAGAGCGGACAGGCAATACGGTGCGGTACAACGATGGTGTTGTTCCATGTATCCATTACGGCCTTGTGGAAGGTTTCGGATCCAAGGAGGATCTGGAAGAGGTAACGCAGCTGTTCCGGAGGACTGGACTTATCTGCAAATATAAGGAAGAGATCATAACCGCCATCTGGAATAAATTTGCCCTCAATATCAGTACGAATATTGCGCAGGCGATCATCGGTACGAATTACGGGTCCTACAAGACCAGCCCCCATATGAATGCGCTGGGGCAGAAGTTGTGTGACGAAGTGCTGGCTGTGGCGGAAGCAGCAGGTATAACCTGTACATTTGACAACCAAAGAGCATTGAAGACGATCGGGACCAATGATGCAGCAAGGTTCTCCACGCTCCAGGATCTTCTGGCGGGCAGGCATACGGAGGTGGACATGTTCTGCGGAACAGTGGTAAGGATGGGACGAGAGTATCAGGTCCCAACGCCTTTCAATGAATTTGCCTGGCATGCGATCAAAGCTCTGGAAGAGAAAAATGACGGGCTGATCTTCTGAATTTTAATTCACAGCGCGGCTTGAACCATCTCGAGGTATTTTATTGATTAAAGCTGCTTCATAGGGTACAATATCATAACTATGAAGACAGATCGGATCAGACTGATCCGAAACAGGTAAATGAGAATGGCAGAATCAATCAAAGAAGTAAAAGCCCCCTGGAAGCCGTTTATCGGCGATATTCCATTTCATATGGAGTATGACCAGGGCACCATTTTCCAGGCCATGGAAAAGGCTGCAAATCGGTTTCCGGAGTATATCGCCTATGAATTCATGGGGACAAAGGTCACTTACCGAAAGCTCCTGGAACAGGTACGGCTGTGTGCCAGGGCCTACAAAGCCATCGGTGTCAGAAACGGCGACCGGGTCACGCTGGCCCTTCCGAACTGTCCCCAGGCGGTTTTGAGCTTTTACGCTCTGAGCTGTATCGGAGCCATTGCCAATATGGTCCACCCGCTGTCTGCCCAGAACGAGCTGGAATTTTTTATCAATGAGTCCGAGAGCGTTACGGTGGTAACGCTGGACCAGTTCTATAATAAGATCGAAGCGATCAGGCGGAATACAAAGCTGCTGAATATCGTAATCGCCAGTGTGAAGGATGAGCTGTCCCCGGCCTTAAGGACCGGCTATATGCTCACAGAGGGACGCAAGATCGCCAAGATCCCGAAAGATGCCCCGATCATCCGCTGGAAGAAATTCATGAATTACCACAAATACTGGGAGTGGGAATACCAGTATGATACAGAACCGGACGATACCGCGGTGATACTGTATTCCGGCGGAACGACAGGAAGGACCAAGGGAATCGAACTGACGAACCTGAATTTCAATGCCCTGGGGGCGCAGATCATCGCCACCAATCCCATGTTCCGCCCGGGAGATGTCATGTTGGCGGCCATGCCGGTCTTTCACGGATTCGGTCTGGGCGTCTGCATTCATGCCATGCTGATCAGTGGAGGAACCTCCTCCCTGGTTCCCCGGTTCACCCCCAAGAGCTATTCCAAACTTATCACCCGGAATAAGTGTAACTTTATCGCCGGTGTTCCGACCCTGTATGAGGCGCTGATCCATGAACCTTCCATGGTGGGGGCGGATCTGAGCCGCTTAAAAGGCGTCTACTCCGGTGGCGATTCCCTGAGTATCGGCCTGAAAAAGAGCATCGACAAATTCCTGTATGATCACGGCTCTCCGGTGCAGGTGCGTGAAGGCTATGGCGCAACGGAAACAGTCAACGCCTGCTGCCTGACACCGCCCACCATGTTCAAGGAAGGAAGTATCGGGATCCCGTTCCCGGATACGTATTTCAAGATCGTAAAACCCGGAACGGAAGAAGAGGTACCCTACGGTGAGGAAGGCGAAATCGTGGTTGCCGGACCGACTGCCATGAAGGGATACTTAAAGCACCCGGACGAAACCGCCGATACCATCAAGGTTCATGCTGACGGTCTGCGATGGGTCTATACCGGAGATCTGGGATACATGGATGAAGACGGATTTGTGTATTTCCGGGGAAGGATCAAGAGAATGATCGTAAGCTCCGGATACAATATCTATCCTGCTGAAATGGAAAATATTCTGGATGCCAGCGAAATGGTCCACATGAGCTGCGTGATCGGCGTTCCGGATCCATACAGGATGCAGAAAGTCAAGGCATTCGTTGTGCTGGAGCCGGGCTATGAGCCGAATGATGAAACCCGGAAACAGCTGATGGATTACTGCCGGAAGAATATTTCGAAATACGCAATGCCTTACAAGATCGAATTCCGCAAGACCCTTCCCACGACGGTCGTCGGAAAGGTCGCCTACCGGGTTCTGGAACAGGAAGAAGCCGAACTGGAGAAAGATGAACGTCACCCCGAAGATTGAGATTAAGGATCTGCTCACGGCAGATCTCCATCTGCATACGGTTTATTGCGATGGCAGAAACACACCGGAAGAAATGGTGGTTTCTGCCATTGATAAAGGGTTTGCCTGTATCGGATTTTCCGGGCACAGTTTTGTGTCTTTTGATCCCGGCTGCGGGATGGATGACCGGGCTGTGGCAGCCTATCGAAAGGAAATCCTGACTCTTAAGGAAACATACAAAGACCGGATCCGGATCTTCTGCGGGATCGAACTGGACAGCTATTCTGACATACCGGAGGGGGAGTTCGATTACGTGATCGGATCGGTCCATTATCTGGATGGAATGCTGCGTCCGGCAGCAGTGGATGATACGCCGGAAGAGCTGATGGAGGCGGTACAAAGGGAGTTTGGAAATGATTATTATCTGGCGGCAGAGCATTATTACGCGGCGGTTTCCGACGTGGTGTCAAAGACCGGCTGCGATATCATCGGACATTTTGATCTGATCGCCAAATTCAATGAGAAGTACCGGCTGTTCGATGAACAGCATCCCAGGTATAAAAAAGCCTGGAAAGAAGCGCTGGATCAGCTGCTTCCCCAGGGAAAGATCTTTGAGATCAACACGGGAGCCGTTTCCAGAGGATGGAGAAGTACTCCTTATCCGGCACCGGAAATGATCGATTATATCAGACAGCGGGGCGGCCGTTTCTTTCTTTCCAGTGACAGCCATAGCTGTGAGACCATCGGATACGGTTTTCGGGAAGCTGCAAAAAACGCAGGCCTTCTTTAACGAAACGGTTTAATCCGTGACTTCTTCTCCGCGGACGAGGCAGACCACGTTTCGATAGCTGTAGTCATGCCAGTCCACGCAGGTGGAAAGTATGATCACGTGATCGTCATTGGTAAGCTCCCGGACATCGGTCTCATAAGCGCATTCCGCGCGAAGTCTGTCAAACTGGGCTTTGTAGTCTCCATCTCCAAATTCATAGGTGTACACATAACCGTCCACGTCCGTGACAAAAGCGGAAAAGACATAGTAACGGTAATGTTTGTACCCGATATAGATGTCAAAATAAGGATGCTCTTTGTAGTATTCTTCCTTTTCATAACGCGGCAGTGTTCCGAACATCCCTTCATTGTACATGTTGTGGCCGTAGACGATGGAATATTTGCCTTCCATGCCCTCCGGAAAACGGGCATCCACGAAAATGGTTCCAGCCACATTGTATTCCCCGTTCATCATAGTCCGCAGATATTTATCGTTATCCTCCGCCTGGACGATCGGGTAGGACATGACGCCTTTCTGGTAAATGTATCCGACGGCATCGGAACACAGCTCTAACAGCTTGTCGAAATTCCAGTAGAAACCATTGTCAGAAAAGTCCGCTTCTCCGGTGAAAACACTCTTTTCAATATCCGCATACACATCATCGGCAGCTTTGTAGGAACTCCAGATGGTATACAGTTTGTAGCCGGCAAGGCCCAGCACACAAACAGCCAGCACGATCGTGAAACCCGTAAGAATGCTGACTGCTTTGTTACTCTTTCTTCTTATTTTTCTTTTTGACGTTCTTCTTGCTGTTCTTTTCAAATTCTTAATCTGCAGTCTTCTGCGACTCCGTCAGTTCTTTCCAGTGAATCTTGCAGTAATATTTTCCGTCGATCGCAGGATACTTTTTTCCGGTCTGTGCTTCGTTGTAGCATTTGTAGTCTCCGTCATAGGCGCATCTTTGCGAGTCACCCCCTGCATGCATGACCGATATGAAAGAAATGGCAAATATGATCAGCCACGCTATGATGCAGCAGGCAGCTGCTGCTCCTTTGGAGATCAGCTTGTGGCTCTTTTTCGTGAAGAGCCGCTCCAGATCCAGCCTGTGCCAGAAAAAGGCGCTGCTGCATTTTTTTGTGATCGCCATGCTGATAAAGTAACCGAGCAGACCGGCGATCACTCCGATCAGGATACCCGCCAGGACATCCGTGGCATAATGGACCATCAGGTAGACCCTGGAACATGCGGTCAGAAAAGCCGCCACCGGGAAGATCCAGGCGATCTTTTTCCTGTTATCACTTCGGAAGAGCAGGCACAGCACCACGGCAACCTCCACCGCGATGGTCGTATGGCCGGATGGGAAGGAATAGTCGCTCTCCGCCAGAAGCCCTGCATTGGTGTACCAGCCGAAGTATTCGGCAATTCCCTGCAGTGTGTTGTAGGGACGGATCCTCAGAACCATGGGTTTGATCACAATGTTCGTAAGCAGTGTGCCGATGATGATGGCAATTACGATCCCCAGGCCATATTTGCGGGTCCGCTTGAACAGGATCAGGATAAGTCCCAGAATGGCAAGCATGATCCCGTATTTTGTCTCACCCATGGCGGTAAAGATCTTGGCGATCACGGTCAGGACATCATTTTGGATGCTGCCGAAGAAACGGAATACAGCCATGTCAAATCCATTAAAGGAAAGATCAAGCATGCCTCCAACGGTGGCAGTTGTCAGTAAAAAATTCATCATGACCTCCTATCTCGTATACGTAAAAGATTTGCCGTCTTCTGACTGCCGCGTCATGGTAATGGAATTGTCCGTGACGGAATAGGTGTATTTATCGAGGCCGTAAGTCTCATCTTCATATTTGATCGTGATCACACCGTCATAAGCCGTGTAGGTAAAGGGAAGATCCCAGAAGGTATCCCTTCCTGTGCCGTCTTCGTTAAAGGTGTATCCGGAATCAAAATAATCTTCACTCCAGGTGCCGACAACTGCAGGATCGTTCTCCCGGGCCGGTGTAGTCTCTTCTTCTTTCTGCGTTCCGCAGCCTGATATAAATGCTGCGCACATGATAAGGCAGACAATGATCGCTATCCATTTTTTCATAACCAAACTCCGTTCTCTGCGCCGGTGAGGCCGCAAGGATCATTCTTAAAATATTCTGATATTATAATATAGCACCGGACAAATAACAACCGGATACTCTGTGAAGAAGCTGTGACCACTTGCATTTCCGGCATACGAAGACTATAATACCGCTATATGCGCTTTACTGCTTAAAAGGATGAAAGCGCCATCACAAAGTATTTATCAAAGAATAGGGGAATTCAAGATGGAAGTAATCTCAAAAGAAATGCAGCGGCTTCTGGCAACCGGTTCTACCCTGAGAGCCATGTTCGAAGAAGGAAAACGGATGGTAAAGCAATATGGTGCGGAAAATGTCTTTGACTTCAGTCTGGGCAATCCCAGCGTTCCGACACCGGCAGCCATGAATGAATCCATGATCAACGTGATCAATAACACGGATTCCATGATGCTGCACGGCTATATGTCCAATGCAGGATACGAATCCTCACGGCAGGCCGTGGCAGATGATCTGAACCGCCGGTTCGGCACCCATTTTGCCGCTAAAAATGTAACCATGACCGTAGGAGCCGCCAATGCTCTCGTCATAGCCATCAAGATCCTGACCAATCCCGGAGACGAAGTGATCGTATTTGCTCCGTTCTTCCTGGAATACAGGAATTACATTTCCAATTTCGGCGCAAAGACCATCGTCGTACCGCCGAATCCGCCGACGTTCATGCCGGATATGGATGCATTTGCGGCAGCCATTACAGAACGTACCAGAGCCGTTATCATTGACAATCCCAACAACCCCTCGGGCGTTGTCTATGATGTGGAGACGATCCGGAAAATGGCAGCGATCATGGAAGAGAAACAGAAGGAATACGGAACTTCCATTTTCCTTCTTTCCGACGAACCGTACCGGGAGATCGTTTATGACGGGGTGGAAGTGCCGTTTTTGACGAAATATTACCGCAATACGCTGGTCTGCTATTCCTACAGCAAGGCTATGTCCGTTCCCGGAGAACGGATCGGATACCTTCTGATGCCGGATGAGGTGGATGAATCCGAGCAGATCATTGCAGCATCTTCCATCGGGATCCGCGTACTGGGCTGTGTCAATGCGCCGTCGCTGCAGCAGCTTGCCATCATCGGAGCCATGGACCATCTGTGCGATGTCAATGAATATGACAAAAACCGCAAGCTTTTGATGGAAATCCTGGACGAGGCGGGATTTGAGTATGCGAAACCCCAGGGGACTTTCTACCTGTTTATGAAGACCCCGATCGAGGACGACAGGGCGTTCGTGGCAAAGGCGAAGGACGACTACCAGCTGCTTCTGTCCGCAGGATCGGCATTTGACTGCCCGGGATGGCTCAGGATCGCTTACTGCGTTCCTCATGACCGCATTGCCAGATCCAGATCCAGATTCGTGGCACTGGGACATGAATTCGGCCTGAATTGAGAACCAATTTTCCGAGCAGGGCGAGAGAGCGCATTCTTCCATAAAATAGTTGGCAAAAGGGAAAGCTGAATGCTTTCCCTTTGCTATGCTGGGCAGCGATTCGGGCAGATCACTGCGGGGAAAGAGCCGGCCCTGCCGGAATCTCCTTTTATTCAGTAATGAAATCTGCTACAATAAAATGTACATTTGTTTTGAAAAAGGTTGGGGAATATGGCAGACAAGGCACAGGCCGGAGAATTTAATATTCAGGAAGAACTGAGAAACCTGCCGGACAAGCCCGGTGTTTATCTCCACCATAACAAGGAGGGAGAGATCATTTACATCGGCAAAGCAAGGAATCTCAAGAACCGGGTCAGCCAGTATTTCCAGACCGGCAGGGACCGGTCCGTCAAGATCCGTATGATGGTATCGCATATTGCGTATTTCGAATACATCCTTACGGAAACGGAAAATGACGCGCTCCTTCTGGAAAACAGGCTGATCAAGAAATACATGCCCCGCTACAATACCCTGCTGAAGGATGGGAAAACATATCCCTACATCAAACTGACGGTGGGGGAGGAGTTTCCCAGGCTCATCAAGGTCCGGAACGTGCACAAGGACAAGCACAAATACTACGGTCCCTATCCGCATGAGATGATCGTCAATGAGATCATTGACCTGCTGAACGCGGCTTATCGCCTTCGTACCTGCAACCGGAAGTTCCCGGAAGACATCGGGAAGAAGAGAGCCTGCCTGAACTATCATATTGCCCGGTGCGACGCGCCGTGCGAAGGACGGATCAGCGCGGAGGAATACGCGGAGAAGACGGCGCAGGTGAGAAAATACCTGGATGGCAATTCCAGCGAGATCCTCCAGTTCCTGAAAACCAAAATGGAAGAAGCCGCTTCGCGGATGGAGTATGAAAGAGCAGGAGAGTGGAAAGAACTGCTGCTGGCCGCGAAGAGGATCAAAACAGAATTGTCCAGACGCAAAGACTGGAAGATCCTGGAACAGAATGAAGAGAAGATCCGCGGGGAAGAGATGCAGACCAAAGGCGCTGTGGAAGAATTGTCGGACCTTTTGGGAATCCCTTATGCGGGAAGAATGGAATCCTATGATATCTCTAATACATCCGGCAGCGAGAGTGTGGGTTCCATGGTGGTCTATGTAAACGGACGCCCGAAAAAAAGCGACTATCGGAAGTTCCGGATCAAGACCGTGGAAGGGCCGGATGATTATGCCAGCATGGCAGAGGTCCTCAGAAGACGGCTGACCCATGAAGGCGACAGCTCCTTTGACTGCCTGCCGGATCTGATCCTTATAGACGGCGGAAAGGGACAGGTCCACTCCGTGCAGGAAGTGGTGGAGGAACTGGCCGAGAAGGGAAACTATAAGCTGAAGAAGATCCCGATCTGCGGAATGGTCAAGGATGATCACCACAGAACCAGGGGAATCTTCTACCGGGATGAGGAATACCTGATGGACCGGTCGCAGGAAGCATTCAAACTGGTGACCAGGATCCAGGACGAGACCCATCGTTTTGCCATTGAATATCACAGAAAACTTCATGCCAAAGGACAGATCCACTCTGTCCTGGATGATATCGAGGGAATCGGACCCAAGAGAAGGAATGCCCTGATCCGTCAGTTCAGATCTCTGGACAAGGTGAAGGCGGCGAGCGTGGAAGATCTGTGCAGGGTACCGGGGATGAATAAAAAGGCAGCACAGAACATTATTGACTTTTTCATGCAGGGAGCATGACCGGAAAAGGAGCTGATTATGGCAAAAAGTGTAACCATAAAAGAACTGGCAGATGCCCTGGGGTTTGAAAACATCACTCCCTGGATCGACCTGAACCACATCCTTCTGGATCAGAGGAGCATCAACAGGCCGGCTTTTCAGCTGGCAGGTTTTTTTGATTATTTTGATACGGGAAGGCTTCAGATCACGGGACTTGCCGAAAGCAAGTACATGAGCCGGCTCTCCTCCCATGAGAGGATCGTCAGATATGACAGGTTGTTTTCCCTGGGGTTCCCGGCAATCGTCAGCGCCAGGAACCTGCGTCCCCATCCGGAAGCAATGGATGCGGCGAAAAAATACGGAATCCCGATCCTGATCGCAAAGGATGAGACCGGTAAGGTGATCGTTGACGTGGTTACCTGGCTTAGTGAAAAGATGGCTCCCATGGAGACCAGACACGGTGTTTTGGTGGATGTTTTCGGTGAAGGAATCCTGATCACCGGCAATACCGGGATTGGAAAGAGCGAGACAGCTATTGACCTGATCAAAAGAGGCCAGCGACTTGTGGCTGACGACCTGGTGGAGATCTATAAGACCAGTGAATTCAGCCTGATGGGGTCTGCGCCTGAACTGACAAGACATTTTGTGGAACTGAGAGGCATCGGCGTGGTGGACATCAAGTCTCTATACGGCGTGGAAAGTGTCAAGGAACAGCAGAAGATCGATATGATCATCAACCTGGAAGTCTGGGACGGCACCACCAGCTATGACAGGCTGGGACTGGAAGAGACTTATGAAGAGATCCTGGGCGTGAAGGTCATCAGGCATAATGTGCCGGTACGGCCCGGCAGAAACCTGGCCATTATCATTGAAACGGCCGCTGTCAACAACAGGCAGAAGAAGATGGGCTACAACGCCGCTCATGAACTGGTGGAACGTGTCAGGAACGAAGTCAGGAGCAAAAATATAGACTGAAGGAAATCATATGAAACTAACGCAATCAATTACAGACAGGATCATACAGGCCGCGGGTGAAGGCAATGTCCTGTTTCATGAAAAAATGAAGGATCATACCACCATGAAGGTGGGAGGGGAAGCGGCTCTGTTCGTGACACCCGAGAGCACGGATGCAGTGCAGGAACTGGTCCGGCTGCTGCGGGAAGAACAGATCCCGTACTATGTCCTGGGCAACGGATCCAATGTGATCTGCCGGGACGAAGGCTATGACGGAGTGATCCTGTGTCTCTCCGTAAAATATAAAGGCTTTGACATACAGGATACGGATTCCGAAACAGCAGAGGTTACGGTAAAAGCCGGTACAGACAATAAAGACTTCTCGGACGCCGTGACGGAAAGGGGCCTCTCCGGATTTGAATTTGCCTCCGGTATTCCCGGTTCCATGGGAGGCGCTACCTGCATGAATGCCGGTGCCTATGACGGAGAGATGAAGCAGATCATCAAAGAGGTGAAGATTCTGGACGGGGATGGAAATATTGCCGTAAAATCCAACGAGGAAATGGAATTCGGATACCGGCATTCCCTGGCATCCGACGGAAAATGTGTGATCCTGGAGACCGTTCTTACACTTCACAGGGATGATCCGGAGAAAATCCGGGAACGGGTCGAGGATCTGACAAGACGCAGGGAGGAAAAGCAGCCGCTGGAATACCCCAGCTGCGGTTCCACCTTCAAAAGACCGGAAGGATATTTTGCCGGGAAGCTGATTTCGGATGCCGGCCTGAAAGGGTTCCGGATCGGCGGAGCACAGGTCTCGGAAAAACATGCAGGGTTTGTGATCAATAAAGAACAGGCAACGGCAAAAGATGTGCTGGATCTGGTGGAGCATATCAAAAAACAGGTTTTGGAAAGTCAGGGAGTTAAGCTGGAATGCGAGATCAGAATACTGTAAGAGCCGGCTGGTCCCGGCGGGTAAGAGATGAGCTTCTGGAGCATTATACCAAGTCTGAAAAGTGCCGGAGAGCGGAACTGACGGCGGTTATGCTGCTGGCTCCGCAGAACGTGAGATATGACGGAAATACAGGCATTTTTCTTTACGAAGAAACACAAAATTCCGGAAAAAATCACTTTACAGACAGGCATAAAACTTATAATATAAAAGGGGATCTGGAGCTGACAGAAGATCCCAAAAATTTATTTAAGGACAGGGAAAGCAAGAGAGCATTTCTTCGAGGAGCGTTTATCGCAACCGGTTCCTTTACGGATCCTCAAAAGCGGTATCAGTTTGAACTGATCACCGAGCATCTTTGGCAGGCAGAAGAACTGCAGAATTTATTGGCAGATTTCGGTATCCATGCCAGAATCATGGAACGCAGGGAACGGTTTGTAGTGTATTTGAAAGACGGACCTGCTATCGTCGATACATTAAATGTCATCGGAGCCCATAAGGCCCTGATGGAATTCGAAAACATCCGCATTCTTAAAGAGATGAGAAGCTCAGTTAACCGTCAGGTTAACTGCGAAACAGCGAATATCAACAAAGCTGTTGAGGCATCCCTGAAGCAGCTGGAAGACATAGAACTTATTGATCAGATGATCGGGCTGGACAACCTGGAGGAGAATCTCCGGCAGATCTGCCTGGTACGGAAAAACAATCCGGACGCAGCGTTATCGGAACTGGGGAATCTGATGACTCCTGCTCTGGGCAAATCGGGTGTCAATCACAGATTCAGAAAGATCAGCCGGATGGCGGAGGAACTCCGGCAGCGTCAGGAGAAACCAGATGGAAAGGGGCCATCTGAATAGGGGGTAAAGTACTATGTTGCAGAAGGTTATCAAGATTGGCCTTCAGGATGGTATGGAGGCAAGACCTGTGGCGGTGTTTGTTCAGATCGCCGGGCAGTACGAAAGTCATATTACAGTCATTTACAATGGACTGAAAGTCAATGCGAAAAGCATTATGGGCATGATGAGCCTTGGTCTGGCCAGAGGAGAAGAGATTTCGATCATAACGGAAGGCCCCGATGAGGCAGAAGCGATCAAAGGCATTGAAAATTATCTGACCGCCAGGGATTAAATGCCGATATAAACAGCATAATACTGATCCGGGGTGACGGATGATCTTTCCGTGTGCCCGGGGTCCGGAGGCATGACGATGGCATTTACCCATCTGCACGTTCATACAGAATTCAGTCTGCTGGACGGATCCGGTAAGATCAGCGAGATGATCAGGCAGGCGAAAGACCTGGGCATGGACAGCCTTGCGATCACTGACCACGGAGCGATGTACGGGGTCATCGATTTTTACAAGGCAGCAAAAGCACAGGGGATCAAGCCGATTATCGGATGTGAAATCTACATAACGAACGGGTCCAGATTTGACCGTGAAACAAGTCGAGGTGATGATAGATATTATCACCTTGTTCTTTTAGCGGAAAATAATCAGGGCTATCAGAATCTCATGAAGATCGTATCCGTCGGTTTTACGGAGGGATTTTACTATAAGCCCAGGGTAGACTATGAGATCCTCGAACAGTATCATGAAGGGCTGATCGCATCCAGTGCCTGTCTGGCCGGTATCATTCCAAGGATGATCCTGCGGGGAAAATACGAAGAAGCCTGTACAGAGGCAGCCCGGCTGCAGGATATTTTCGGACGGGGCAATTTCTTCCTGGAACTGCAGGACCACGGGATCCCGGAACAAAGGACCGTCAATACCCAGCTGATGCGGATGAGCGAGGAACTGGATATCCCCCTGATCTGTACCAACGATATCCATTATACATATGATTCGGATGCTCAGGCCCACGACATCCTGCTGTGTATCCAGACCGGCCGGAAGCAGGCGGACCAGGACAGGATGCGCTATGAGGGCGGGCAGTATTACATGAAGTCTCCGCAGGAAATGGAAGCTTTGTTTTCCTATGCGCCGGATGCGGTGCGTAATACCTGTGAGATCGCCCAGAGATGCAATGTGGAGATTGAATTCGGTGTACAGAAACTCCCTCGGTTCTATGTGCCGGAAGGGTTCACCTCTTATGAATATCTGGAAATGCTCTGCGAAGAAGGCCTTCGCAAACGCTATCCGGATTATGAGGACTATGAGGAACGGCTGCATTTCGAACTCAATACCATCCGGGAAATGGGATATGTGGATTATTTCCTGATCGTATGGGATTTCATCAATTACGCAAAATCCAACGACATCATGGTGGGACCCGGAAGAGGAAGCGCTGCCGGCAGCCTGGTCTCCTATTGTCTGGAGATCACGGATATCGATCCTATCAAATACAGCCTGATCTTTGAACGGTTCCTGAATCCGGAGAGAGTATCCATGCCGGATATCGACGTGGATTTCTGTTTCGAACGAAGGGGCGAGGTCATAGACTATGTGACGGAAAAATACGGCAAAGACTGCGTCTCCCAGATCATTACCTTTGGTACCCTGAAAGCCAGGAATGTGATCCGGGATGTAGGCAGGGTCCTGGATATGCCATATGGCAGCGTGGACAGCATTGCCAAAATGATCCCCATGGATCTGGGGATCACCATTGACAAGGCGCTGGCTGCCAGCAACGACCTTCGGGCGGCCTATGAATCGGATGAGCAGATCCGTTATCTGATCGACATGGCAAAGAGACTGGAAGGACTTCCCAGGCACGCTTCCATGCATGCCGCCGGCGTTGTGATCTCCCGGGAGCCGATCGTGGAATACGTTCCGCTGGCCAGGGGTTCTGACGGATCCGTTGTCACCCAGTATATCATGACGACCCTGGAAGAGCTGGGCCTTCTGAAGATGGATTTTCTTGGCTTAAGGACCCTTACCGTGATCCAGAATGCGGTAAAGATGGCCATGGAGAATACCGAAAGCCATATCGATCTGGCAAAGATCGATTACAATGACCAGGCGGTGCTGGATATGATCGGAGCCGGAAAGACCATGGGGGTCTTCCAGCTGGAAAGTCCGGGTATGACCAGTTTCATGCGGGAACTGAAACCGAAGTCCATTGAGGACATCATCGCCGGGATCGCTCTTTACCGGCCGGGTCCCATGGACTTTATCCCGAAATATATCGCCGGTAAAAATTCCGGCAATGAGATCACCTACGACTGCCCTCAGCTGAAGCCGATCCTGGAACCGACTTACGGATGTATTGTCTATCAGGAACAGGTTATGCAGATCGTCCGGGATCTGGCCGGATATACCCTGGGCGGATCCGACGTGCTGCGGCGCGCCATGTCCAAGAAAAAAGACTCCGTCATGCAGGCGGAGCGGAAGCGCTTTGTATATGGCGATATGGAAAGCGGAGGCACAGTGCCGGGCTGTATCAGGAACGGGATCTCGGAGGAAGTGGCCAATAAGATCTACGATGAGATGATCGATTTTGCCAAATATGCCTTCAACAAATCCCATGCTGCCGCCTATGCCGTAGTCTCCTATCAGACCGCATACCTGAAATATTATTATCCGGTGGAATACATGGCGGCCATGATGACATCCATCATGGGCGTGCTGAGCAAGCTGACCGTCTATATTCAGGAATGCAAGAGCATGGGCATCGGGATCCTTCCCCCTGACATCAATCAGGCAGAAAGCGGGTTTACAGCCCACGGGCATGACATCCGCTACGGTCTGTCTGCAATCAAGGGCGTCGGCAGGAACATCATCGACTCCGTGGTGCAGGAACGAAAAGAACATGGACCGTACCGTGATCTGTATGATCTGGTAGAGCGCCTGATCGACAAGGATCTCAACAAACGGACGCTGGAAAACTTTATCAAGGCAGGCGCCCTGGATTCCTTCGGTCTCACCAGGAAGCAGATGATCCATATCTATATGGATGTGGTGGACAATGTGAACGCGGACCGCAAATCCGCAATGAGCGGGCAGATGTCCCTGTTTGACATCCTGGACGATTCCCATAAAGAGCAGTTCCAGATCAAGGTCCCGGATGTAGGGGAATTTGACCGGGACACCCTGCTGAACTTCGAAAAGGAGATCACGGGCATTTATATCAGCGGTCACCCATTGGAGGAGGACCGGGATATCCTGGACCGCAATATTACCGCAACTTCTGCGGACTTTGCCATTGATGACGCCGGAAATGTCCTGATCGAGGACAGGACTCCGGCTGTGATCGGCGGGATCATCGAAACTGTGACGCCCAAAAATGCCCGCAATGGGCAGGCCATGGCTTTCCTGACACTGGAAGACCTGGTAGGGACGGTGGAAGTGATCGTGTTCCCGAAGGATTACGCTGTCTGCAGATCCGAGATCTATGCCGGCAACAAGGTGCTGATCCGGGGAAGAGCTTCGGTAGGCGTGGAAGAACAGGGCAAATTGATCGCGGAAAAGATCCTCGGCTTTGACCAGTTGGAGCGGGAACTCTGGGTCCGGTTCCGGGATTTCGGAGAATACAAACTTCAGGAGAAATACCTGATGAGCCTTTCCGGACTGGACGGAATGGCAGGAGATACGAAGATCGCGGTTTACCTGTCCGATACCCGGCAGGTCAAATATCTGAAGCCGGAGTATTCCATCCATGTAAATAATGAAGTCCTCCGGATGCTGAAAGCCCGGTTCGGGGACAGCAATGTGCAGATGAATATCAGAAAAATATGATCGTTTCAAAGACAAATCAGCAGCTGAAAAAAGTCAGAAAGTTATTGAGCTCGGCTTCGGAAAGAAGAAAGAGCGGTCTCTTTGT
>JAFWOB010000143.1 GCA_017510065.1 Parasporobacterium sp. | reverse complement strand
GGAGGAAGCTCTTGATGCTGCCCAGAAGAGAGCGGAAGCTGTCATCGAACAGTTTTCCAGAAATCTGGACGAGAAAAAAGAAAAGGCTGTTCAGATGGTAATCGATTATATCATCTGAATGATATGTTCAGAAAGGATGCAAGGTATCCTTTTGAATCCGTTCGGGGGCTTGTCTTCAGGTTTTCCCCGGACATGCAAGGAGGCGTAAAATGGCAGTACTCGCTATGAAGCGAATCAGGATATGCGGGCTGAAACAGGACAGAAAAGCCGTCCTGGAAGAAGTCCAGCGTCAGGGCGTGATGGAGGTTAATATCACTGCTCATGACAACGATGTGTTCCGCAGGATCACCATGCCGATCTCCAACTCCGAATTTGACAGGAATATCCACGATGCTGAAGCAGCCCTGGAAGTTCTGGAAAATACAGAACCTTCAAAAGGCGGGCTTCTTTCTACTTTTAAGGGCAGGGAATTGATGGATGTTTCCAGATATGAAGGATTCAAGGCGGAAATGCCGAAGATCCAGTCCGATATCAAGGAGATCCTGTCAAAATCCAAAGAGATCGCGGAGAGAAATGCGGATATCACCAGATGCAGACAGCAGATCGATATGCTTGTTCCCTGGCAGACGCTGGATATCCCACTGGATGTCAACGGAACGGAAAGCACTGCGATCTTTATCGGAGCCGTTCCAGGAGAGCAGACCCTGGATTCCCTGTATGAAGCACTGGCGTCCGTTATGCCGGTGGATGTCACAATCTTCAGCAAAGATAAGAACCAGACCTGTCTGATGGTCATCTGCGGCATTGAAAGCAAGGAAGAGACATCAGCAGTCCTTCGGAATATCGGATTTGTCTATCCTTCTGTCAGCAGCAGCAATACACCTGCCATGCAGACAGAAAAACTGAATCAGGAGATCGTGGAAAATGAAGAACAGATCAAAGTGATCGAAGAGCAGATCCGCCAGAAAGTCCCCTGCAGGGAAGACATCCGGTTCTATGCGGATTATATGGCTATCCGGGCGGAAAAATATAACGTCACCAATTCGCTCCCCCAGTCGGAGCATACCTTTGTGCTGGAAGGATATATCCCGGAAAAATACATCCCGAAGCTGGAGAAAGCACTGGACCGGTATGGACTTTCCATTGAGTATGCGGAACCGGACGAAACGGAAGATGTTCCGGTACTGCTGAAGAACAATGCGTTTTCATCTGCCGTGCAGGGAGTGGTAGAATCTTACGCGCTGCCGGATAAAGGGGAAGTGGATCCGACCTTCATCATTTCCCTGTTTTACTTTGTGTTCTTCGGGTTTATGTTGGCGGATGCCGGAATCGGCATCCTGATCGTGATCGCCACCCTGGTGGTCCTGTTCAAAAACCCCAACATGGAGAAGGGCCTTAGGAACAATGTGAAGCTGTTCCTGTTCGGCGGCATCAGCGCTACCTTCTTCGGTGTCCTGTTCGGAAGTTATTTCGGTGACGCCGTTACGGCAATCTCAGGCAGCTTTTTCGGGCATCCTGTTGTGATCAAACCCCTGTGGCTGGATATGACGGCTAACCCGATGACGGTCCTGTCCCTTGCCCTGATCATGGGTCTGATCCATATCTTCACAGGAATGGGGATTGCGGCTTATCAGTATCTGAAGAAGAAAGACATCATGGGATTTCTGTTCGGGATCGTTCTGTGGTATATCATTCTGCTCGGTCTGATCCTGAAGTGCCTGTCCATGCAGATGATCATGGATATCCTGGCGGGAGGACGCGAACCGATCGTACCGGCTAATATCGGGCAGATCGGCCTGATCGCTGCCGGGATCGGATGCGTGATCGTCGTTTTCATGGGCGAGTACAAGACCAGAAACTGGGGCAAGAGGCTTCTGAAAGGTGCTTATGCTGTCTATGGTATTACCAGTTACCTTTCCGACGTGCTTTCCTATTCCAGACTTCTGGCTCTGGGCCTGGCGACCGGCGTTATCTCTTCTGTTGCCAATATGATCGGAACCATGTTCGGCAACGGCGTGCTGGGGATCATCATCTATGTGATCGTATTTCTGATCATCAACGGCATCAACATCGGTATCAACACACTCGGCGCATACGTGCATACGAACCGTTTGCAATATGTGGAATTCTTCGGCCGTTTCTACAGCGGCGGGGGAAGACCCTTTGAACCATATAGCATCAAAACAAAATATTATAAATTTAAGGAGAACGGAAATGATTGAATTCTTAACAATGAACATGGGTACAATTTTGGCTTTGCTTGGAGCAGCACTGGCAGTAGGTCTGGCAGGAGCAGGCTCGGCAAGAGGTGTAGGTGTCGCAGGCGAGGCAGCTGCAGGCGTTATCGCAGAGGACCCGGGCAAATTCGGTAAGGTCATGGTTCTCCAGCTCCTTCCGGGTACACAGGGAATCTACGGTCTGATCATCGGATTCATTACCCTGTCCCAGACAGGTATCATCGGCGGTGACGGCAATATTTCCATCGGCAAAGGTCTTGTTTATCTGTGTGCATGCCTTCCGATCGCGATCGCTGGATATTTCTCCGGTATCGCACAGGGAAAAGCTTCTGCAGCATCCATCGGGACGGTTGCCAAGAAACCGGATCAGTTCGGTAAGGCAATGATCTTCCCGATCATGGTTGAGACCTATGCTATCCTTGCACTGCTGGTATCGATCCTTGCCCTTTCCGGCGCATCAGGAGTTGCTTTCTAGAGAAAGCCCCAATACCTGTGAATGAAGGAGTTTACTATGAGTGGACTGGATAAAATCTTAGAACACATCTCCCGGGAAGCCAGGAATGAGGCGGACAGGATCATCGCCGAAGCCAGGGAAGAATCGGAGAGACTATTATCTTCCGGTAAAGCGGAAGCGGATTCCATGGCGCAGGCCATTGCCAAACAGTCGGAAACCGATGTGGCGGCTGCCGTGAAACGGATCCAGAGTACATCACAGCTGAAAGAAAAAAGGATCATCCTCCAGGCGAAACAGGAACAGATCGAAGGTGTTTTCAAGAACGCCCTTTCTGATCTGAAAGCCCTTGACGACCAGGCTTATTTCGATGTGATCAGAAAG
>JAFWOB010000142.1 GCA_017510065.1 Parasporobacterium sp. | reverse complement strand
CTGTGCATGACCGGAATCGCCTTGTACGGATTTCACGTCGCCGCCGTTCAGCTTCAGTTTGTAAGTGATGCTGGAGTGGCGCAGACTGTGGAAAACGACCTTCGGCAGATTGTGCTCTCTGATCAGCTGGTTAAAGAGCTCATTGATACGGCCATGTTCCATCGGGAATCCGAAAGGGCCGGCCATGACAAGCTGATAGTCATGGTATTCATCACCCAGCTCCTCCATGGCAAGTTCCTGGCCTTTCTTCCAGTCGATCAGCATCTCGGCAACGGTTCTTGGAAGATAGACCCTTCTTGTACTGGTTAACGTCTTCGGCTTTTTGAGAACCAGTACCGTAGCTGTACCACTCGAATGTTCAGGGAATACACAGAGGACATCTTTCTTTTCCAGTGTAGCCATGGTGCTCTTCCTGACGCGCTGCAGTTCCTTATTGATAAAAATAGAGGCTTTCCCTTCTGCCAGACTTCCTTCTGAAAGATCGACGCAATCCCAGGTAAGACCCAGCAGCTCACCAACTCTCAATGAGCAGGAAAAGGCAAGGTTGATCGCCAGCTTCAGGCGTTCATCTTCACATACCTCAATCGCATGGAAGAGCGTATCCGCATCCCAGATCGCTCTGGTCTTTTTCTCAGCCTTCGGAACAGTCGCAAGCTGCGCAGGATTTTTCTCGATGAGTTCCCACTTCATTGCCTGTGTGAAGGCACTGTTTAAGAGCTTATGTACTCTCCGAACCGTTCCCGGTGTAACAAAGCTGTCTCTTTTTCCTGGAGTTTCCCTCTTCGCATACTGTTTGTCCGTACAACGGACAACCGCCTTGGTCTGAAGAAGAGTCATATAGTATTTCTCCAATACTCGCGGCGTCACATCAGAAAGCTTCATCGTACCGATGATCGGATTGATGTAATTCTTGATAACACCTGTGCTGCTCTCGTACATCGACATGGACCAGGTATTCTTCCCATATAGAGAAACATATTCACGGAGAAGTTCCTCGACCGTTTTGCACTTTGGAATCACAAGGCTGCCGAGTTCCTGCCGGTACTCGATTTCTGCTTTACGGCGCTTGGCCTCATCTTTTGTCCGAAAAGACTCCCATTTCTGTTTTCGTTTACCGTCTTCCGTATCATAAAGATAGACTACATAGTATCGGTTTTTCTTCTGTACGATTGATGCCATTTATTCCATACCTCCTTATGATTCTGCCAATAGTTTTTGCTGCTCCAGCCACCATTCAATGTTTTCTCTTCGGACGATATACGTGGCACCATATTTCTTTGCTGTCAGCTTCCCGTCACGGATCAGCTGCCGGACCTCATCAGGAGTGATGTCCATAAGAACTGCGGTTTCACGCACGTTGTAACTGGGCTTGTCCGGATCGACCTCAAGGCGGGGCGTTTCCTTTTTCTTTTCCGCCATCCGGATTTCGTACAGTTCCTCGGGTGTCCGGTCCGACAGTTTCCGGTATTTTGACTGCCCGGCATACCACCGCTCGAAGCTCTCCCTCGTGATCCTTTTCTTATCCGCTATGACGACAATCTCGAAAATGTCCTGATTCTCCTTCTTAGCCAGAATGTTGTAAACATCCTTCCGGGTGATATACAGTTCTCTGGCCATTTCCGGCATCGTCAGCGTTTCTGCCTCCATCTGCGCATCCTTCTCACGGTCTTCCGGTGTCCGGTGCTTGTTCTGGGATGCATACCATTTGTCAAAATCCTTCTTGCGGATCCGGGTCCAGGTCTCAACCTTGAAGGATGGGATCTGATCCCTTTTGATCAGGTAATACACAGAAGACTCATCAATGGACAGCATCTGAGCGATATCCCGGACCGAATAGGAATATGCCCTCAGTTCTTCGCCGGGCGGCGGGCCGTCTACTTTGACGTGCTTGATCTGGTTGGCGTACCATTTCTCAAAGCTGTCGATTACGATCCGCATTTTCCCGTTGACCATGATCGTCTCAAAGCAGTTCTTATGTACCAACCAGTAGGAATCCGTCTTACCGAGGCCAAGCAGCTTCCGCATTTCCGTCACGGACATTGTCGTTTTCTTTTTCTCCGGCATAATCAGCGCCTCCTCTCAAATAGTTATATCCAGGCCGTTCGACCTGGATATAAGCTATCAATCCTTCTTCGGAAATGTTAGGATGTCGATTCCGCCATTCTGCCGAAACGAGATCCTTGACAGATATCAGGCCGTTTGATCCAGCCATTCGTCGAAGCTTTTTCTGGAGATCCGATACCCTGATCTGCCGACTCTGATCCACCGGAATTCTTTTTTCTTCAGAAGGTTGTATACGCTGCTCTTGCTGATCATCAGGATGGCCTGCAGATCCTCCACCGTATAACAACGGCTTTCCGGAACTGCGCCTGTCTCATCCGCATTTACTTCAAAATCTGTGTTGTCCTGCTTTTCCATTTCTTTCTCATCTATTCTCATCTCGTCCATGGTCGTCCTCCTCATCCATTTCGTTTTTACGGTGCCTCGAGCGTCTCCGGAATATACATTCCCAGGCTGATCTTCAGGTAATCATCGATCTCGCCAAGCTGTTCTTTTGTCAGCTTTCCGAGATAGCCTCTGATCCGGCTCCTGTCGATCGTCTTGATCTGCTCGAATTCGACCATCGAAGGAGCCGAGAGCGCACGATTGTTTTTGATCAGATAATGTGTCGGCTGGTTCAGCTTCTTGATCTGCGTCGTCATCGGCGCCACGATCAGGGTGGGGCAGTAAAAGTTTCCGTCATTATTCTGCAGGACCAGAACCGGCCGTGTGCCTCCCTGCTCCGATCCCGTGAACGGATTCAGGTTCGCCAAGTAAATATCGCCTCTCCGGAAGAACCATCCGGGTCTTAATTCTCTTGTCCTCATGAGCTGTCCCTCCGATCAGTATTTCTGGGGAAGCGCATTCTTCCTGCTGCTTCCGTTGTACATGAGCCATACTTGGTTCAGATACTTCTTATAGCCGGCCAGATTCAGGCCGCTGGCCTTTCCTTCTCTGTAAATGTGAAGCGGATCATATCTCTTCAGCCGGCTCACCAGCCGCTTCGGGTCATATTCATCATGGTAGAGGTCTACGAAAGCGGATATGCCCTGAACGTTTTCTCTTCGGAAAGAATCCGGTGCCCCGTTCCAGGCATCCAGGATGAGCTGCAGCATCTCCATATACCGTTCCGGACCAAGCTTCTGAAAAGCCGTGAAGGCGGTGCTGATGCAGGGGAGCCGTTTCTTGCCCTTGTCCTGTCCGTAATCCAGCCGGAGGCCGACAGCTTCGGTCGCATCTTTAAACTGGATCGCTTCCGGATCTCCTCCGAAGATTCTTGCCCTGATCTTCACACCGGCGGAAAGTTTGGCGGAAGCACCGGTCTGCTGCGCGAAGAGAAGTGCTTCATCTTTATCGGACATTCCGAAATACACTTTGCAGCGCACCTTAAGGTCCTGGTTGTCATTGCGGAGCTTTCTGGCCGCGATGGTGTGCTGGCCGTCGAACACATAATAGTGACCGCCGCGATAGCTGACCTTCGGCTCGTTGGCAATACGTTCATCAAAAGCTTTGACGATGCGCCGCACCCTGTCCGGGCTCAATTCTCTCTGATAGGTTTCCCGCGGGATCTCCAGCTGCGCCGTATTCAGGTCCATGACCTTATAAGTAAATTCATTTGTTTTCATCGGTGTCTCCTTTCCATAACTTTCCTTTTCTGATTTCTTTCAGGTACTCAATTCCTTCAGCTGCAAGATCCTTGATCTGTCGTTTTCCATCCCGGCTCCGGACCGGTCCGGCGTATGCTTCCTTACAGAAGTTCCAGCGGAAGATCATGTCCTGCATCGCGCTGTTCATCTCGTAAATCATGTCTTCGACGGTGCCGATGGCCTGACCTTCGGAATGGTTCATGCTCTCGGCCAGCGCCAGGATCTCACTTTTTTTCGGGATCCGGACCGGCGTGTCATTATCTTCAGGTTCCTGTTCTTCAAAGCCTTCCTCGTCGATTTCTTCCGGTTCTTCCATTTTTCCCGGCTTTGCTCTTGGCTGCCGGAGCTGCTGGGCAAGTTCTGCTCTGTCCTCCGGCGCGGCACGGGCGATGGCGGCAACTGCATCCCGCGTCGGCTTTATTGATCCGGCAAGCAGTTCCTTCCGGATGCCCGGAAGCGCTTCATCTGCAGCATCCACTCCTTTTGCATATTGCTCTGCCCGGAGCACTGTAGATCTGGCTATGTTATTGTCCTGTGCTATTTTTGTCCCCGCAGATTCATCTGACCGCAAAGTTTCATTTTGAGACTTTGCGGTGAAACGACCATCCGGCCCATGCCTGTCACTGTTGGATCTTTCTCCGCCCCGGGACTCTTTCATCGAGGAGTACTGTTTTCCAATCAGATAAACCCTCTGTTCCGGTGTCAGATTTCGTCGCCCCAGCTGGTTCTTGCAGATCCATGCGCTGGCAGCAAACCGGTCCGGGAAATCTTTATTCAGTGTTTCATAATCGATTTCAGGATGCTCCAGAAGGATTCTGTATCGGTTATGGCCGTCGACAATCGTCCCGTTCCAGATAATCAGCGGCGACAGCAGTCTGCCTTCTGACAAGATGTTTTGTTTCAGAAGATTGAATTCCTCTTCGGTTAAAGGCGGTATTTCCGCCTCAAACTCCGGATCGATCTTTATATCTTTCAGATCCACGTGTACCTCCATTTCCGTGTGCGGTGCGCAAGACGCTTGCGTCCGCGGTGCGCGCGCGACACTTTTTCCTATGTACCGGCAGGCCGCATTTACAGCCTGCCCTGGTTATCTTAAGAGCAGAGCAGATTCGAGATTTCTTTCTTCTGCTCTGCTCGTTAACAACGAATATGCTCTTTCCGTATTTGTCCCCGACGCCCCCGGAAAACAAGGGAATACATTCAGACGTCCGGCAGCTTACCGGATCCATGGGAATCTGACCCCTCCGTGGTTCTCACCGAGCCG
>JAFWOB010000141.1 GCA_017510065.1 Parasporobacterium sp. | reverse complement strand
ATATCCGGTCTGTCCGTTGTAGTTGACCCGGATCCATCCGTTATCTACGCCGTCCTTCGTCACGGCACCTGTTACGGTGACCTGGTCTCCGAAATGGAATCCGCCGAGCAGCGGGTCATCTGTTGTGAAGCCGCTGCGGACATTCACGCCGTCCTTCTCGGTACAGTAGCGGATCTCATTCAGCTCCCTGATTGCGTATGCAGAAGTGGGCTGTTCCGGTTTCTTTATCGTGTCATACTGCAGGACCTTGAAACTGCAGACCGCTTCCCTAATCGCCGCAGCCTCTTCCTTGTCAGCGATGCTTCCCGTGATCACGAAGACTTCGTTCGGGGTGGAATAGAACATCTGGTAAACTTCCTCGAATCTGTCATTGGCGGTCTCTGTCTTTGGGAGCTGGCCTCCGTTGACCAGGTGTTTCACAGTGATGAGGTCCCTGCCGTCGCCGAGGGTGAACCAGGTGTTCGGGTCGTCGATGGCCATCCAGTTGTCTCCGTCCTCCGGGATAAAGATGGAAAAGACTCCATCACTGGTTACAAATGTTTTGCCTTCTTGCTTGGCAGCGGCGGTTGTCTCTGCCGGAGCCGGGGCCGGAGCTTCTGCTGCAAAGGCTGTGGTCAGTACCATGGCACCTGCCAGGCCTGCCGCTGTGATCCCGAGTAATGTTTTCTTTAATGTCTTCATCTCTATACTCTCCTTTCGAGTGATTGTCTGTTTGTTTTTGATGTCTGGATTATACAACACAGTTTGTCACACAACTGTCATAGAAATATACGGGTCTTTTGCGGAGGCGGATAGAGAAATTCGCAGGTGGTTGTTGTATAATAGGCGAAAACGGCCGGAATCATACGGACAAAAGAGTAAGCAGAAAGGGAAATATTTTATGGTTTTGCGAAAGGCTGTCAAAGGGGAAGAGGAAAAGGTCCTTTCCTTTTATTATGAGCTGATCGATCTGATGAAGGAACGGGAATATAAACCGTCGTGGACAAAAGGCGTTTACCCCGCCATGGAGGACATCGACCCTGCGATAGCGAACGCCGAGCTGTATCTGGCGCTGGAAGATGAAAGGATCATCGGAGCATTTATCCTGAACCGCAGGCAGGGGGACGGATACGACAAAGTCTCCTGGACGGTGCCCGCTGAACCGGGCAAGGTCAGTGTCGTGCATCTGCTGGCCGTCTATCCCGGGAACCACAGAAGCGGGACCGGGACCATGCTGCTGCAGAAGATCGTGGAATTATGCCGGGACCGGGGTGATGAAGTGATCCGGCTGGACACACGGACCGGCAATGTCCCCGCAATCAGGCTCTATGAAAAATTTGGATTTATTTTCTGCGGAAACTATGAAATGACTTATCCCACCACGGGGACCGTTGAGTTTTGCATTTTTGAGCTGAAGATATAAGTAAAGAGGAAAAAGCAATGAAGATACTTGTTTTAAATGGAAGCCCCAAAAAAGAGAACAGTGATACGCTGCGGATCACCAACGCTTTTCTGGACGGTATGCAGGATGCGGCGGCGCAGCAGATCCATACGATCCACGTGATCGACAGCCATATTGAATACTGCGCCGGCTGTTTTGCCTGCATGCGAAATGGCGGGACCTGCATCCACGATGACGACATGCGGAAGATCCTGGAGGAGATCCTGGCAAGCGACCTTTTGATCTGGAGCTTTCCGCTGTACTGCTATGGGATGCCGGCGCCTTTAAAAGCGCTGCTGGACCGCACGCTTCCATTGTCCAGCATGGCGATGCAGAAGGTGGGCGATCGCTATGAGCACGTGGGGCAGGCGGATTTTTCCCACCTTCGTTATGTGATGATCTGCGGCTGCGGATTTCCGAACAGCAAACACAATTTTGAGCCCGCGGTGGCCCAGTTTAAGCTGTGTTTTCCCGGCGGCCACACCATCATCACCATTCCGGAAAGTCCCATGTTTAACGTGCCGGAAGCAGACAGCGTTGTGACGCCCAGACTTTCGCTTGTGCGGCAGGCCGGAGCACAGTATGCGCAGGGCGGAACCATTTCCCCGGCGCTGCTGGAGGAGATCGGATCTCCCATGATCCCGGAGGATCAGTATGCGGCCATCGTGAACGGAGGACTGGGAAAATGACAGACTACAGCATTCGTCAGGAAAAGAAAGAAGATTACGCAGAGGTTGAAAACCTTGTCCGGGAGGCGTTCTGGAACGTGTACCGGCCGGGCTGCAGCGAGCATTTTGTGATCCATGTGCTCAGGAATGATCCGGCATTTGTGAAGGAGCTGGACTTCGTGATGGAACAGGGCGGCCGGATCATCGGGCAGAACATGTTCATGAAGACGGTCATCAATGCCGACGACGGCCGGGATATCCCTGTTCTTACCATGGGACCCATCGGGATCCTGCCGGAACGGAAGCGGCAGGGGTATGGAAAGATCCTGCTGGATCATTCGCTGGAACGGGCAGCCGCCATGGGATTCGGCGCGGTTCTGTTCGAAGGCAACATCGGATTTTACGGCAAGAGCGGATTTGACTACGCCAGAAAATTCGGTATCCGCTATCATGATCTGCCGGAAGGCGCAGACGATTCGTTCTTTCTGTGCAAAGAGCTGATCCCGGGATATCTGAATGGCATAACCGGAGTATACCAGACGCCGCAGGGATACTATGTGGATGACTCCGATGTGGAAGCATTTGACCGGGCTTTTCCTCCGAAAGAGAAGCTGAAGCTCCCGGGCCAGATCTTCTGAGTGAAGCAGGGACTGACAACGGCCGCGATGTGTTATACAATACTTCATATAATCATACTATCAGGAGGTTGAAACATGTCGAAGAAAACAGGAATTGCAGCGATCATCCTCAGTATTGCAGCGATCATCGTCGCGGCCTTGGCCCTTGTGTTCTGCCTGAAACCATCAGGGCAGGAAACAGAAAAAACGGACACCCAGTATGTCCTGTACCTCGGTACCAATGATAAGGACACCAACGAGCCTGTCTTCACACCGGAGGAAGCGAAAAAGACAGCCGAAGGGATCCTGATCGATCATTTCGGAGGCTACACGATCCAGGAGGCCAACGGCGGATGGATCGACGGTGACATTGAATACCAGGAATATACGCTGGTCATTTACCTGAGCGATACAGACCTGGAGCAGGTCCACAAAGCAGCCGATGAAATGATCACGCAGTTCCATCAAAGTTCCGTGCTGATCCAGGCCAACCAGACCGTTACGGAGTTTTATTCGGGGAATTGATGATTCGGCGGATTGCCGTTCCGGCGGATTATTTAAGGGGAAGGAATGATCTTCAGAAAAGCGGAAAAGAAGGAGCAGAAGGAGATTGCTGATCTCTACAGAGCAGTGATCGGAATGCCATTTTGTTCGTGGAACGAATACTATCCCGGGGAAGAGGAAATCCGGGGAGACCTTGCTGCGGAGTCTTTGTATGTCCTTGAAAAAGACGGGGAGCTGATCGGCGCAATCTCCATTGTTCCGGAAAATGAGCTGGATGAGCTTGACTGCTGGAAGGTGAAAGAAAATGCCCGCGAGTTCGCGAGAGTCGTGCTGCGGCCCGACTGTCAGCATACGGGGTGTTCTTTCTATCTGGTGGAAGGAATCTTGCAGGAACTTCAAAAACAGCATGTCGGAGCCATCCATATTTCGGTTGCGAAAAAGAATCTTCCGGCGCAGAAACTCTATGAAAACATGGGCTTTGTGCGCTGTGGAGAAGCCGACATGTACGGACACAGCTTTTATTTATATGAAAAAATCCTGCAGAGCTCGATCGCAGGGATGAAAACGGTGTCCAAGTTCTTTGATGAGCTTACTTCAAGAGAATTATATGAAATACTGAAGGCGCGCTCGGAGATCTTTGTTGTCGAGCAGAACTGCATATACCAGGACATCGATGATAAAGACTACGAAAGCCTGCACGTGTTTTTTGAAGTAAACGGAAAGGTGACGGCTTATCTTCGTGCCTTCCCCAAAGGGGAGGATACGGTGCAGATGGGGCGGGTCCTCACAATGACGCATGGAATCGGGCTTGGCGGCATGCTGTTGAGAGAGGGGATTGCACA
This sequence comes from Parasporobacterium sp., assembly GCA_017510065.1. GTDB lineage: Bacteria > Bacillota > Clostridia > Lachnospirales > Lachnospiraceae > RGIG5612. The sequence goes on along the minus strand of JAFWOB010000141.1, from coordinate 549 downwards.
GATCCGCCGGAAAATGAACCCGAAGCAGATCTATCTGGAAGCGCAGTGCTATGCGGCAGGATTTTACGCGAGGGAAGGATTTGAGATCTGTTCGGATGAGTTTCTGGAAGACGGGATCCTGCATGTGCAGATGATGCTAAAGCTGTGAGCGCCGATGTACGGAGGAGAATGTGGCAGCAGCTCTTCCGCCGCTTCGCCCTCTTCAGCTTAGATGTTGGAGGGCATAGATCTGAATAATTGGGCATTCTTGTGCATTTACCGTCCACGACTTCTATGAAGTGTGGACGGTATTGTGTATAGGGGGAGCAGTGTTTTCATAGATTTACCGTCCAGAGGTTCCGGCGTGTGTGGAGGGTAAAATCCGGAAAATGTTTATTGCAGGCGGGGCCTACCGTCCAATGCTAGCCGGCGCTAGCAGGTCAAGTGTTCTTATTTCAGCCATTTTTATATATGAGAACACCAGACGTTCTCAAAATCCAGTTTTTTCAAATCAGAGAATACGAAGTGTTCTTATATGGCCGATTTTCAAATTTAAAGAATAGGACTAGT
>JAFWOB010000140.1 GCA_017510065.1 Parasporobacterium sp. | reverse complement strand
CGCATAAATCCGATATAGGAAATAGTAAATGCCGCAAAAGTCAACGCCAGCAGTCCTACCAGATGAGGCCATACGAGCAGCAGACTCTGTCCCAGCGGAAGATAGCCGCTCAAGGCGCCGACCAGTTGTGTATAGGATACGGCGTTGATCGCTCTTGTGGCAGGGTTCATCAGTACGGAACTTGCTTCTGAATAAAGATAATATGGTGAGACCCTGTTCAGATTCAGGTTCAGATTATAATTATTCATCCCATTGATTGCCTGCTGGTATTCCGTATTGACCGGGTATGCCGCGTTTGCCATGATGCCTGCCAGAAGGCTCATGAAGATGGCAAAGAACAGCCACAGAGCGATCGAAGCCAGGGCTGAAGTCGCCGCATGTCTGGTAAATACGGAAAACAGCATGGCCATAGCCAGCCAGAAACAGATATAGATAACTGTATAGACCAGATAGATCAGGACTCTGACGGCCTCTTCACCGGAAGGACGGATGCCGGAAGCCAGAAAGCCTGCGCATCCGACCGAAATTCCGGTACTCAGGACCATGATGGCGATCAAAGTCGAAGATGCCAGAAACTTTCCGATGATGATGGAGTCCCTGTATATAGGCTGAGACACAAGCCGGTTCAGAGTACCGTTGTTTTTCTCCGCATTGATCGAATCAAATCCAAGAATAAGCCCGATAAAAGGCCCGACCAATGCGATCAGCGACATATACGATGGTATGGAGCTGCCGCTTGTCGTATACAGTTTCAGAAACATATAGTTCATGTCAAACGAAGACTTCGAGTCCATAGCCGCGTTTTTAATGGCGCTGCTGATACCTGTAACCGCCCCATATACACTCGCGATCGTCATCGCGATCACAAGGATCAGAATAATGATAAAACGTTTGCTGGTCACATGATCGGCCATTTCTTTCTGATACAGTGCCGTCAGACTATGGTACCGGATATTCCGGCGTTTACTTTCCTCTGCGGCCGAAACGGCGTTTCCTGCTGCGGTTTTCAGCATTCTGATCATCTCCCTCTTTTTCAGCTTCTTCAAAATAGACATGGTAGATTTCGTCCAGATCTCCACCTTTTTGATGCATGTGCAGAAGTTTGTACTCATTCATTCCGAGAAATCTTGTAATACTGCTCCGCAGATCCTTTGAAGAGCTGATCACAAATGTATTTCCCTCTTTTGAAATCCCCGTAATACCATCCAGTTCATTGATATACCCGAGAAATCTGTCATCACATGGCTCCGCTTCCACCTCAAGAGTATAATGTCCCTGCGCCGCTATCTGCGAACCCAGTTCGCTGATCCCTCCGCATGCGATCAGACTGCCGCCCACAAAGATTCCGACACGGTCGCAGATCTGCTGGATCTGGTACAGCTGATGGCTGGACACGAGGATCGTTTTCCCGTCTTCCACGCTCAGCTGCCTGATCAGTTTCAGGAACTCGCGCATGCCCTCCGGATCAAGACCCAGGGTAGGTTCATCCATGATGATCACTTCCGGATCCTTGATCAGAATATCCGCAATCCCAAGTCTCTGACGCATACCTTTTGAATATGTCCCTGTTTTCTGATCTGCGGCATACATCATCCCGACCCGTTCCAGAAGATCGTTGATCAGCGGATCGATCTCTTTTTCCGGGATTCCGTTCAGTCTTGCCGTGAAGCGAAGATTATCCCTGCCTGTCAGGTCGCCGTAAAATCCGACATTGTCCGGCAGATACCCGGTGATCCGCTTGACCTGCATGGACTGCCTTGTACAGTCAAACCCATCGATCAATGCCTTTCCTTCCGTAGGTTCGGTCAGCCCCAGAAGCATCAGTATAGTTGTCGTTTTTCCCGCACCATTCGGTCCGAGGAGCCCGAAAATCTCGCCCCGCCTGATCTCCAGTCCGAGATGATTTACGGCTGTTTTCGCGCCATAGGATTTGGTCAGATCTTCGGTACGGATAATTATCGTATCTTTCATTATGATCGCCCCTCAACATTATCTCCTGCCAAATCTGCGAATGATAAGAATCAGTCCAAGGATCAGCACTGCAATGATCGCGACTGCTGCAATGCCCCAGCTTGTATGGTTCTGTACGGAAACCCTGAGATCACATTCAGACGAAACCGCTTTGTTTGAAGCAGTGATCACCGTCACATAATCGCCCAGGATCGCATCCTTTGCCGGTGTGATATGTGCTGTCACTTCTCTGCTCTCGCCTGCAGGGATATCACTGATCGTGTCCTCATCAAATGTAACCTCCCAGTCAGTGGAAGCCTGCGCCTTCAGACTGATATTGGTCAGATCGATGTTTCCTGTATTCTGGATCGAAAGTGTAATATCCTGCGTCTCACCTGCATAGGTTTTAACGGAAAGATTTCCGGTCGGCGTCGTTGCATTTATTCCATATGTTCCGGTGATCTTGACGATGACCGGGAGCTCCAGAGTTTCTCCGGCGCTTTCTGCCGTCAGCGTGAGCGGATACTCACCGGCTGTCACATTCTGTGCCGGGCTGACCGCGACCGTGATCGAAGAAGTAGCTCCTGCATCCACCGGTACCGATGAAGTCGCACTTGCGCCTGACGGTGTAAATGTCACGTTCCAGCCTTCCGGTGCTCCTGCCGCAGACATCGAGTAGGTCTGGTTTTCACCGCTGTTGTTGGTAAGATCTGCAGTATAACTGAACTGCGTTCCGGCGGGTCCTTCCTGCTGTGCATAATCTGTTGTAAACGTACCGACACCGATCTTTTTTTCTTCTGTATCCACTTTGACCGTCAGCTCCAGATCTTCATCCACACTGCCGCCTTTTGCGTTCAATGTGATCGTGTAGGTATCTTCCTTTGTATCCTCAGGAACACTCAGAGAATAGCTGAGTGAAGGTGAATCTTCCTTTTTCTGACCGGCACTGATATGTACCATGGATACTTCATTGGCGCCGCCCTTAAACGTTCCCTGCCAGCCTTCCGGCAGATTTTCCGCACAAAGGTCAACCGTGGTTTCTTCTGAACCTGTATTTGTTATATACAGAGTAAACGTCGAGGTTCCGCCAGGTTTTACAGTAACTCCGGGATAGTCCGTGCTGAACGTCACTTCACCTTCCTGGACAGCCGTTTCCTTTGGAGGCTGCGCTTCCGGTTCCTCCGCAAAAACATTCATCGGCATTACCAATGCCGCTGTCAAAGTGCCTGCCGCCAGCAGTCCATACATAGATCGGACGGTTTTTTTTGCCATGATCCTTGATGTTTTTCGCATGATCTGATGCTCCCTTTCTTTCAGCTTTCAGTCATTGAAAGCTTTTCTATATTCCAGAGAATAAAATAGACCCGATTTGTGAAAAAAATCGCATAATTCTGTGTTTTTTCTGTGAACAGTGCCTGCGCCGCCCTGCAAAAAAAACGCAGCCAGATAAAACTGACTGCGTTTTTACTATTCCTTTTTTCTCCTGTCCTTCACCAGTATATACCGGTCTTTCCCGCCATAACAAACTACTCTTTTAGCGATCTCAAATCCGCCTCCCTGCATATTGGCGAGGCTGTATTTGTTATCCGGGTGAATCGTGGTGAGATAATACCACAGTTCCCGGTCCTTCAGTTCGTCTTCGCAGAAGGCGAGCATCCGTCCCTGCAGTCCGTATCCCCGGAATCTCCGGGTGACCACCGCGGTGTCCATGATGCCTGTGTGCTGTTTCTGTTCTCCCGTAAAACCCAGAAAATCCGCCAGCTCATCCACGCCTCCCTCCGGCAGTTCTATGATAAAGAAGCCGGCAGCTTCCCCTTCTGCCGTCCTTGCAATGGCTGTGATCCCGCATTTGGACAGATTTCTGCGGATATAATTTATGTCGGACGACACAAACCAGTCCGGATGCGTCTGATCGGAAGCGGCCTCCTGCATGATCGCATTGATCTCCGGCACATCTGCTTCCACTGCCCGCTTTATCGTAAATGTGACTTCCGGTTTCTCTGGTACATGTTCTTTTCTGTCTCCCATAACCGTCTTCCTTCTCCGTTCCGTACCCAATCAGGATTTTTTCTTGTTCATGATCGCATCGATAATTTGATGCTGGCTTCACCCAGCCGGTTATAAATCGTCTGCGCATCCTCCACATGGAGCGGCGTTCCCGTACCCGATGGAGCTCCGGCTGTCACCAGGATATATTCCATACCTCCGATCTCCGCATAGCTTGCCAGACAAAGCCCGGCGTCATCGGTATATCCGGTCTTGCCGCCGAGGATCTTTCCTTCCGTGACGGACGCATCCGGCAGACTGTTGAACAATGTACTGTAGAAAGTGATCCCGTCCGGGTGCACATTCGTAGGTCCCGTGTAATGCCACGGGCTCTCTATGATCTCCCTGAAGTCATCATTCCGCAGACAGTAGCGGAGAAGGATCGCCATATCAAAAACAGTGCTGTAGTGCTCCGGATCGTGAAGACCTGTACAGTCGCAGAAATGCGTATTTTCCATGCCCAGCTTCGCCGCGCCTTGATTCATCTTTTCCACAAAGGCTTCTTCCGATCCGTTCAGATAATGGGCCAGGGCCAGACAGCATTCCGCGCCTGACGGCAGGAGCACTCCGTACAGAAGATGCCGGGCTGAAACTGTCTCGTCCGGTTCGAACCCGGCCCTGGTCGCATCCCTCTCCGCCAGTCCGTAAAAGTCGTTCATGGTGAGGGTGATCTCCTCGTCCAGACTCTTCAGCTCCTCCATGGCAATGATCGCCGTCATCATCTTGGTCATGGAAGCCGGGTAGATCCTCTCATTTTCATTCATGGCTCCCAGGATCTTTCCGCCGCGGACCTGCATCAGTACAGCGTTCGGGCTGTTGATCCCGGAAACATCCAGTTCTTTTACTACCGGAACCGAGAAGCTCTGCATCCATGCCATCACGCCCCGGTTCCAGAAAATCACGGTCAGCAGGACCAGCAGGGCTGCGAGCTCCACAAACACACAGGCCGCCAGCACTTTTCTGCTGCGTTTTTTCTTTTTGTAACGTTTTGCCAAAATGATCTCTCCTGCTCTTAGCGTCAGGAAGCGGCATCGGCAGGAACCCGTTCCTCTGCCAGCTCTTCCAGCCAGTGGAACTCTCCGGTCTTGACCACGTCTTCATCGTAGATCGTCTTCCAGTCATTTGCCATCGAGATCACCTGGTATCCGCTGCTTTCCCATTTTTCCCGCAGCTCCGGTCCTTTTTCCGGATTGCCGTAATCGCGCTGATCATCATCCGCGATCAGCATGAAAGCTGCGCTCTTGTATGTATTGTTGCTGATCGTATAATTGTGCATGCTCACATCGCCGCTGGAATTTCCGAAGGACAGTACGGGCTTACGTCCGATCTCCTGGGCGATCTGCAGGACCTTGTTTGTTTTCAGATTCTTGATCAGCAGATGGTCCGTGCGTACCAGATCGTCCGATGTACTGAATACATAATCCAGTCCGTCTTCATCCCCCTGGTTCGTTGCTTCCAGCGCCACGTCCATACCGATGATCTGTTCATAAGGAATATCCACCATTCCTTCTATGAACACACGACAGATAAAACGGTCGCTTCCGGAACAGACATAGCACTTAAATCCATTCTCCTCCAGATACTCAATGACCTCTACCATGGGCAGATAGAAAGCCTCTCCGTAGGTCATGCCCTCAAACCCGTCAACATCCCTGAGAAGGATCTCTGTGACAAAGTCCTCAAACTCACCGAGCGTCATGCCTGCATACGCGCGGGCAGCCTGAACAGCATGCTGCAT
>JAFWOB010000139.1 GCA_017510065.1 Parasporobacterium sp. | reverse complement strand
CGGGCGGGCGTTACCGGGCCCGTTATCAAACCCGTTACTGGAACGTTATCAAGAAAAATATTTTTTCAGGCTGTTACAATCCCGTTACCGGGCCGTTACTCAGCCGTTACTCAAGATAATTACGCTCATAGTATCAGTTTATTTCAAACCGGTTCAAATGATTCATGAACCTTGATATCGCAAAAATGATGCAGAAGGAGGGGCGAATCATCCCGATCGTGGCAACCAGTGCTCTGACAAAGTCCTTTTGCTTATACCCGACATAGGTCGCGCAGTTGATCGCGATGGGCCCTGTCGCGGATTCAGCAATGGCCGTGATGTTCATCACCTTATCGTGACTGATCCACTGCTTTTTCTCCACGAAGGTATTTTCGATCAGTGCGATCATGGCGTATCCGCCACCGAAGGTAAACAGCCCGACCTTCGCGAAGGTCAGAAAAGGTCGAGGATTATATTCATATCAGAAAACTGATCAGTTTCCTGTACAATGATGCTCATCACAGTGCTCATAACCGCAGTCACCGTCGTGATGATGGCCATGGTGATCGCAATGGGCGTCCGGATCATAATCCAGCTTTCCTTTAATACTAAGAGTCGCTTCTTATGTTTTATGAACTGAAATCGTACATTTCAGATTCAATATTTCCGATAGCGTCTGCATAATGGCATCGATATTATACGGCTTTGCCAGATGGCCGTTCATTCCCGCTTCAAGCGCGATCTTCCGGTCCTCTTCAAAGGCATTGGCAGTGACGGCAACAATCGGGATTTCTGCTTTCTTCTGATCCTCCATCGCGCGGATTCTCTTTGCCGCCTCATATCCGTCCATGATCGGCATCTGAATATCCATCAGGATCACATCATATGTTCCCGCCGGAGCCTGCTCCATTTTTTCAACAGCTTCGGCTCCGTTTGATGCGATATCGATCGTAAAGCCGGCATTCTCCAGGATCGCCACCGCGATCATCTGGTTCATTTCATTATCTTCCGCAAGCAGGATCTGTTTCCCTGTGAAATCCACCGCGGCAGGTGCTTCTTCGACTGCCGGTTTTTCAACAAGGAACGGTTTAGCCAGTACGCTTCTCACCTCCGACATAAAGAGCGGTTTTGAACAGAAGTCGGTCACCCCGGCCTGTCTGGCCTCCTCCTCGATATCCGACCAGTCATAGGCTGTCAGTATAATGATCGGAGCATCGTCACCGACGATCTTCCGGATCCTCCGCACAGTCTCAATTCCGTTCAGATCCGGCATCATCCAGTCAATGATGTAAACCTTGAACTCATCTGCCTGATCCTTTGCCTCTTTGGCACGGACTACAGCTTCCTTTCCGTAGTTGGTCCAGTCGGGGCGCATGCCGATGTCACGCAGCATGGCACTGACAGAGAGGCAGGAATTCATATCATCATCCGCCACCAGCGCACGCAGTCCCTGAAGCTCCGGGATCTTTTCTGATATATCTTTGCTGTCGCCGATCCTGCACGGGATCCGCACAACAAACTCCGAACCTTTTCCTTCTTCACTCTGGACAGTGATCGTGCCGCCCATCATATCCACGATGTTTTTGGTGATTGCCATGCCCAGTCCGGTGCCCTGTGTACCGCTGACCGTACTGGTCCTTTCTCTGGTAAACGGATCGAAGATCGTCTTCTGGAATTCCCTGCTCATCCCGATGCCGTTATCCTTAATGCGGAACACAAAGTTCGCGATATCCGCATGGACCGACGGCTCCTCGATCAGCCGGAAGCTGATGGTTCCCCCGGCCGGCGTAAACTTAATGGCATTGGACAGGATGTTGAGCAGCACCTGATTCAGGCGAAGCTTATCTGTAATGATATCCTCGTGCTTCACATCCTGTGTATCGATCAGCAGATCCTGCTGCTTTGCCGTGACATTAGCCTGGATAATGGTTCTGAGGTCATGGATGACATCCGGCAGATGGACATCCGCTTCCTCGATCGTCACCTTTCCGCTTTCGATCCGGCTCATATCCAGCACGTCATTGATCAGGGATAAAAGATGCTGGCTGGATACGGTGATCTTCTCCAGATAATCCTTTACCTGCTCCGGATGATCCATGTGGGAAGCCGCCAGTGCCGTGAACCCTACAATGGCATTCATCGGCGTGCGGATATCATGGGACATGTTGTTCAGGAAAGTCGTCTTGGCCCGGTTTGCATGCTCCGCTGCGATCAGCGCGTCCGAAAGCGCCTTCTGTTTTTCCTGCTCTGCCCTGACAATCTCTGTTACGTCACTGTGATAACCGCTCAGATGGTGCGTATGTTCATCCAGGGTCTTTGATGTCCCGCCACAGCGGACATAGATCATGCCTTTCTCCGGGTGGTTCCACAGATATGTGTTTTCGGACAGTTTTCCCTCCAGCATTTCCGAAACACTCTTCTGCACGGATGGGATGGCGTCTTCATCAATACGGGAATACCAGAAATCGTATGTTTCTTCCTCTGTGAGATCCTGTCCGGTGATCCCCAGAAGCTCGAGCATCTTGGCATTTCCCCTCATGCGCGGAGCCTTGCCGTCCTCCAGGATGATATGCCAGACGCCAAATCCGGCAGAAGCAATGATCTCATTGTTCTCCAGAAGAGCCTCCCTGCTCTCCTCAAGCCTTCTGTTGTTTTCCTCCAATTCAATGCGGGCGTTTTCTTTTTCCCTGATCTGCGTGCGGGAGCGCCGGTTGTCGCGGATAAGCAGAGAAATAATGACGGCGGCGATCATAAGGATCCCCAGGATAAATATTCCGAGATGCTGCCGTACCAGATCGAAAAAGCTGTAGGAATACAGGCCGTTGGCATAGCGGTAAGCCTGGTTCTGCCCATAATCAATGCCAAGCACGTTGATTCCCCGATTAAGGAGCTTCAACAGTCCTTCACTGCCCATCGCCACGCCGTAGCACCGGTCATCGCTCTGGCTTAACTGCAGAAGCGAAAGGCTCTCGTAACGGGTGTTTTTCAGCATGTCGTTGGCCCTGAGGCCGTTTAATGTAGTCGCGTCTTCTTTGCCTGAAACAACTGCATCGAGGCAGTCATTCGCTGATGGATAGTATGTGATCTCTGCATCAGGAAAGTGTGTACGGACATAGTAATACTGCATCCGGTTGTTCTCGTTGACGGCAAAACGTGAGATACTATCCCTTCTGAATTCCCCTTTGAAAACGATCTCCGTCGCGGCGGAAACGACCGGATTGCTCTGATAGATCCCGCTCTCCTCCGAATAATACAGGCCGCCGCCCACCGGGAAACCGGTATCGATCGCACCTGAAACAAGGTCCGCGATCATATCATCGTAATTCTGATAGCCATGATAGCTCACAGAAAGAGAATCGATGTTCAAACTTTTCAGCAGTTGTTCCGTGACATCCGTCACAATGCCGGTTGCCTGTCCGTTCTCGTCTGTGTCGCTGTAAGGCAGATACTTCTCAAGATAGCCCACTCTGAGCTCGTTATGAGACTCCAGCCATTCCGTCTCTGCGGCGGAATGCGCACGGCTGGCAAGACTTCCGGAATAGTATTTCACACTGAGGGAATTCAGATAATTCGGCTCCTCCACAGTCAAAAGCGTCTGTGCTGTATTCAGCTGCTGAAGGAGATCCGGCCTTTTGATATTGACCGTAAGATAATAGTCTGATGCCCCGAAAGAATACAGGATCACGGCATTCTCCACACTGAATCCGCTGTCGCCCTCACCCGCAAGAACATCCACTTCTCCTGCATTAAAAGAATCAAACAGACTGTCATAGTCCGGAAATGTTATGACCTCCGCCTTCACACCGTGTGAGTCCAGAAAGTCACGCAGCGTGTCCACGATGGCGCTTTCCATAACGCCGATCCTTTTCCCTGTAAGCGTCGCCGGATCCGCATTGATTTCCGTATCATTCTCATGCTTTACCAGGTTGTAGGACTCATGACCCATAGCAGCATCCG
>JAFWOB010000138.1 GCA_017510065.1 Parasporobacterium sp. | reverse complement strand
TCTTTTCGCCAGTTCCTTCCGTCCAGAAGCTCCATGCTCGCAAAACTCAAAAGGTCGATCGCAGATTCAAACAGATGAAGATGTCCTCCGTCTGTCGGACCGGAGATTGAAAACGAGTAGCGTTTATTACTTCCAGCGACAGCGCCTCTATAAGAAGACATGGTTCCCCGGGTCGTTGCACATCTTGCGATCCCGTCTTTGTCATACCCCACAAAGATCACATTGTGGTATGGAAGAGATTCATAAATAAGACTGTGGTCCAGGCAATACTCAATGACTTCCGGCTGAATTCCTCTGGACCGGAGGTATCTCACGGTCCTTACAGGATTCCTTTCCAAGTCTGGCATGATCAGTTTCTTCGGCTTTGGAGCCGGCTCATAATAAAAGATGGGTTCCTTTATGGCCGCGCCGCCCATGATCATTTCCACCGCCTGGGGAAGTGTATAATCTTTAACTTTGATCAGGTAGTCCAAAGCTGACGCCCCGCCAAAGCCTCTGGAGAACCAGTACCATTTTCCGTTGCTGATCTTCAGCGAATCATGCTCTTTCGTGCAATAGTTGTTTCCGGATATATGTACAAGGTTCCATGGTTCATTTGCCTGCAGCCAGGAGAGCAGATCTACCCGCCTTGCCTGCTGCAGGGCTTCTGCATCGATATAAGGCATCACACCATCTCCTTTCTTAATAACAGAAACCGCAGGATCGTCCTGCGGTCTTGGTCATTTCAATATTCTCAATAACAATCCGTCAATGTCTTCCGTCGGTCCTCCCTCACGGAGCACCTGGTTTCGGAACCAGAGCATTCCCTCCCGGAGGATCCTTAACTCTTCACGGGTCAGATTCAGATAATAATATTTCGTTTTCCGTCTCATGTGCGCAGCCTCCTTTCGGTATGCCCCGATTATAAAGTGACTGTCCGAAAAAGAAAAATGTGCGTTATCCTTCGTTCATTTTTGAAAGAAAATCTTCCGAAATCTTGGCAAAATCATAATGGGTATAGATCTTCAAAGTTGTTACATAGGAAGAATGTCCCACGATTGAAATAATGGTCTTTTCATCCACGTGCGCTTTGACAAGATCCGTGCAAAATGTATGCCGGAGAACGTGCGGTGTGATTTTGGAATACTCATCCTGTTTTTCATAATCTGGATATTCTGCAATAAATAATCTGTAAATTCTGGTAAAGATCTTATTCCAGCATCGGCTATCCATCAGTGTTTCGCTTTTGCTTAGGAATATGAAATCCTTTTCCCCTTCCACTTTTGGATTATGCCCCCGGCGACGGATTCCTTCGATGCGCTTTTCCAGCAGTCTCCTGACGTTATCTGTGATTGGGATTTTACGCACGCCGTTCGTTGTTTTGGTTGTCTGGAGGTATCTCCCGTTTTTTTCTGCTGGAAGCAGCTGTTTTGTCACATCAATAAACCCGCGATCGAAGTCAATATCTTTTTTTGTCAGTCCGCAAAGCTCAGAGATCCGGAGACCAGTATTACAGAGAATAAAGATGGCATCATAATAGAATGAATATTCATTGGATTCTTTTATAAAATCCAGATATTTCTTTTTCCACTCATCGTTTAATGGATACCTTATTTTACTCTCTGTTTTCTTCAATACACTGCTCAGCTTAAACAAGCAGGGGTTCTTTACGATCCAGTCGTTTTCATATGCCATATCCATAGCCTGCCGAAGCAGGGTGTGCGTTTTCCTAACGGTATCATAGGATACTCCCAGGTCTGCAAGTTCAAAGATCCAGCTCTTGCACTGGAGGATCGTAATGTTCTGAATGGGCCTTTTGTAAATGCTTGTCCTGGCAATGCGGTTTTTTTCGCTCCGGTAATTGCGTTCTGACGTAGGACGTAAGGCTTTCGATTTGTATCCAATGAAAGCATCCAATAATTCCTCAACGGTCATTTTTTCAGAGCCCGGCACCAGATGTCTTGAGAGTCTTTGTTCTATTTCAGCTTCCTTTATCCGGAGGGCTTTATCCGTCTTCTTCCCAGGAGGTGTCCGATCGGTTTCTACCAGCGTCCAGCTGTAAGCATATTTTGGCTTTCCATTTTCAATATATCTGTAAAGATATTTTCCATTGGAACGCTGGTATTCACCGATTCTGAGCAGTCTTCCTTTTTTATCCCTTCTTTGCATGGCTTTTCTTCCCGCTACATGACAGTAACTTTTTCCTTAATGTACTTTTCAAACTTTTCCCGCTTGATTAGTCTCCGGTTCCCGACACACACGCAGAATTCGTCTTCCCGGCCATCTAGGAACTTTCTGATTGCAGTATGCCCAACGCCGATATATTCTGCGGCTTCGGTGATTGTTATGAGCACTTTTTGGTTAATAGGAACTTTTTCCATGGTAGCTTTCCCCCTTTCAGGTTTGGGTCAGTATAAGGGGAATCGCAGGAAATGAAAAATATGCGTTATCTTTCTAAATCCTTTTCTTTCGGTTTTATCTCCATGGAAGATCCCTTAGCCTTTTCATAATCCTTTTCGGTGATCAGCCCGGCTTTGTAATCCATGTAGGAAGCTGCCGCCTGCGCGTCGCGGATTGCTTTTACCAGTGTCTCCGGTTTGTCACGGATCGTCTGAATCCAGGACTGCACATATGCCTTATGGTTCTCCAGATGCTCCGGCGTCAGCTCCGTCTTCAGGTCTGCCGACATGAAGCAGGAACACATCTCAGCAACCAGTTCCTCATACGCGTACTGACCAGTTCCGAAGAACGCGTTCTGCGGGCGGTTCAGCCTGGTTGGGTGACCCGTCGCATGACCAAGCTCATGCAGCGTCGTCGCGTTATAGGCATATTCACTGGTAAAGCTCTCTGCCAGCGGAAGATGGATCTTATCCTGCACAGGCGAGTAATATGCCTTATCGCCCCCGTCATTAATGATCTCTACTCCCATGCCTTCGGAAAGAAGGCGGATCAGCTCATCTTCCGACACTTCCGGGTTGGAAAAAGCCGGCGCTGTTTCCAGTGCCGGCATCCCTTCGACCTCAGAT